>JALUFI010000304.1 GCA_027043685.1 Pyrodictiaceae archaeon | reverse complement strand
GTACCGGTGCTCAATAAGCCTGCTCTCCTACGCGATGTCTTCACCTACGCGCTTCCCTGGCGAGACATGGGTATCATAGATGTGCCGCAGCTGAGCATGGTTATCATAAACTATGCGGCCGAGAAGCTCTTTGAAGCCATTACGGGGCAGCACCCCATACCCTACGATGTGCCGGGCTGGCTCGCCAACACGCTGCTCTACGCAATTGGCTTGTTGATTGTATGGTACGTGTCCTCGGTCTATGGGTTCCAGGGGCCGCGCACTAGGCTGGCCGTATTCCTCGCGGTAGCGTTAATGGTCTCCTACAACCCGTGGTCAACCATAGACACTTTCAAGAGCTATCTGGGCTCCACCTCGCTCCAGGCGATGCTCTCTCTGGCGCTCTTCGCTTACTACATTAAGCTGGTCCATTACGCGGCCAGAGGACGCGCGCCGCCGCCCTGGGAGGCGGCTCTGGCTTCAGCGGCTGTAGCGGTCGCCGCCTCATCTCCCTCGGGCTCCGCGAGAGCGGTCGCCTTCACGTTCCTCGCAACACTGCTGGCAGCACCCTTCATGCTCGCCGCTGGCACCCCTAGGAGGCGGGGGGAGGGGAGGCGGTTCTTCGTATACGCTGCTGCTCCTCTTGTACTCGCCGCCGCCGTCTTCAGCCTCTACACGGCGTCAGGCTACCTGGAGGCGCTTACTGCACGGGTCCACGAGCAGCTAGGCTCTAAGCCGCTGCAGGCCGTGCTTCACCCCCGCTACGCTGAGCCCGTTTACGCCTTCGCTGCCTGGACGAGCTGGATAGCCCACTCCATCTACATGCCGTACCACGGGCTATACGAGCATGGCGTCCTCGCACTGCTGCTCTACGCTTGGCCCCTTGCCGCAGTCGCTCCGGCTCTCCTACTGCTCGCCACACGCCGCGAACCCAGCAAGGCCAGGAGGCTCCAGCTCCTGCTCCTCCTCGTCTACGTGGTAGTGTTCACCGCGTGGTCCACCGCCGGGAACGAGCCCCTATCATGGATCAAGACGATGCTACTGTCAAGGCTGCCGCTGCTGCTCAAGGTCTACCCACCCGGCATAGGAAGCATGTATATCAAGACAAGCTACATACTTCTCATAGGCTACCTTGTAGGCTACATGGTAGAGAAGCTGAGAGGCCTCAGGGGCATCGCCGCGGCCTCCATCCTCCTAGCGGTTCTCCTCTCAACCGCGCTACCAGTATTCAATGGCAGTGTCTTCGGCCAGTACTTCAACCAGGAGATAAAAGGCTTCGTGGTTCCGAAGGAGTACCGGCTCCTGGAGAACCTTGATACCATGTTCTACGAACACATACTACTGTTGCCGGCAACCGGCACCTATGCCTCAACCACCTGGGGCTGGCAGGGCTCGGTCACCTGGTACCACTACCTCAACCCAGCAGTGCTCGTCAAGAGCATAGCAGCATACTCCCAGTACACTCCCTGGGCAAAGCTCTACAAGAACCTGACAAGCCCCTGCATAACGCTTGACGGTTCCAGGCCCCTGCCCGGCCTCGCAGAGGCAAGGCCGAGGGTGCAGAGCGGCGAGGCACGGGTCGCCGTCAGCAACGGGACGGTAACCATATGGGTTGATGAGGCGGCTGAGGGCAGGGTCGTTGTAGTCCTAGCCTTCCCGAGGCCCGTAAACATATCCGGCGCAAGGTACGTGGCGTTCAACGTGTGCCTGAGAGGCGGTACAGGTACGGCAGTGAAGCCCTACATATATCTCGTAAGCGGCAGAGTCGCGGGTGTACATGTGTTCCCGGTGCTCAGGCCTGGGAGATGCGTTGAGAAGGTGTACCTTGTAGGTGAGCCGGACAAGCCCTGGCCGGCATCAATGTACAATCCTAGAAGGATTAACGCTGTAGTCGTTGAGCTCACCGGGGTGCCGCGGAAGCCAAAGGGCCTGGAACTCGTCCTGGCGATAAGGGTTTCCAACTCCACTGTGCTGTGCCGGAGGTACCTTGAGCTATTAAGGCTGCTCAACATAAAGTACGTCGTGGTCGACAAGACGCTGCGGGGACGTCAGGCGCGCCACCTGCTCGAGAACGCGTTGAGGCACAGCCTGAAACCGCTCTTCAACGGCACCGTGCTCGAGGTATACGCGACGAGGGTCACGACTAGCCCGATACAGGGGCTAGGCGCCAGGGTTACGACTCTATCAGCAAGGCCCACAAGGGTTGAGGCGGCAGTGGATCTCCTCCATGGAGGCTCCGCCGAGCTGTGTGCACCGCTGCTCAATCTCCCCGGCGCCGCTAAGCCTCTAGAGCTGGCCCGTGTCGAGCCGGCGCCGGGGCCCCTGCATCCCTTGGCGGGCAAGTCGCTCATCTGCGCCAGGCCCGGAGGCTACTCACGGCTAACCGTGGAGGCCACGATGCCAACCGTGTTCATGCTTGTCTACACGATGCAGGTTCTCGTGGGCCTGCTCCCGCTCCTCCTCCTTGCATATGTAGGGGTAGAGGCTGCCGCGGAGGCCCTCGGGGGCTGTAGGGAGGGGCTGCTTGAAGGCGGCGCGGCGACTCCTGGTAGTGGTCTCCTTCGGGCCCGTGGAGAGCGCTAGCAACGGCTACTTTATACGAATGCTCAACCTCGTTGAAACACTTGGTAAGCTCTACGGCAGCGTGGTGCTCCTGGAGTATACTGAGGGGGGCTGCGGAGACAAATGCTACCGGCCAAGGCGTCTATGGGGCAACGTGGTAGCCGTACCGCTCCCAGGGAACCAGCGGGGGCCACGCCTCCTTCACTACATGCGGCTCACCGCCTCGCAGGTCATCAACACGGTGAGGCTGGCCAGGGTGCTGCGGAGAGCAGACACCGTGCTTATCGGGAGCCCGTTGCTCGCCCCCACAATGCTGCTCGCGCGCCTCCTTGGCGTAAAGGCCCCCATGGTGCTGGAGCCCCACATGTTGTTCGCTGAGAGGGCTGAGAGGAAGGGCCTCCACGGGGCTGCCCGGCTGCTCCGGGTGCTCGAGGGCCTCGTCTACCGCCTGGCCGATGCCGTGGTTGCGCTCAGCCCCGAGATGGAGCGCAAGCTTAGGGAGAGCTACCGCGTGGCAAGAGTAGTATCCATACCCTTTAGGCTGCCGGAGGCCATGGCCAATGCCGTGGACTGCGAAGCCCTCGGCGGGAGACGGGACGGGGAGTGTAAGGTGTTCTTCGTAGGGAGCCTCGAGGCGCCCCAGAACCTCGAGGCCGCATTGTACCTAGTAGCTGCCGCCGCGGCCGCCTCGAGGGCTACTGGGAGGAGGATACGGCTACTCCTAGCCGGCAAGGCACCGCCCCAGGCAGCCAGGGCTATCCGCGAAGCAGCCGCGAAGACGGAGGTAGCGGTGGAGCTTCTCGGCTACGTCGACAACCCCGACCCCTACGCCTGCAGCGCCGACGTGCTGGCAGCGCCTATGTTCACCATGAGCGGTGTCAGCACGAAGATGCTTTACTACCTCCGGTTTCCTGGCAAGAGGATTATCGCCTCCAGTGAGGCCCTTGAAGGCCTCCGGCGCCTAGCCCGGCGCCACGGCAAGGTAGCCGAGGCGCGCAGTCCACGCGAGTTCGCCAGGCTGCTTGCGGAGGAGTGCAGGAGGCCTTGACCAGGCTGGAGAAGAGGCTGCTGGTGGGCGTTGAGCCGAGGATGGTGGTTGTCGTCGTGCTCTACAACGCTGAGGCCTACGCTGAGCAGCTCGCGAGGAGCCTTGTGGAGCAAGACTACGACCTACGCCGGGTGCTCATAGTAGTTGTCGACAACGCGTCCGGCGACAAGGGCTTCGAGAAAATGCTCAGCGTTATCCGGGGCAGCGACGCACAGTACATAGCGGCCAGGCTGGACCGTAACCTCGGCTTCGCCCCCGCAAACAACCTGGCACTCATGCTTGCAAAGCGCGTCCTCGGAGGACTGAAGGATAGAAGAATACTCTTCATAAACCCCGACACGAGGGTAACCAGTAGGAACCTTTACCGCATCATTGACCTCGTCCTCGAGAAGCTGCCCGTCGTCGGGCTAGCCACTGTCTCCGGCGACGGGTTTGACGTAGTCGACGGGATAGGGGCCGTCGTGGACAGGCTCGGTAATGCTGTCGACATGCTGTGCTGCGTGAAGCGCAGCGACGCGGTGGAGCGGCTCCTCGGGAGGCTCCCCCTACTCTACCCTGTGCCAGCCGTGTGCTTCGCAGCCGCAGCTGTGCGGGGCGACGTCCTGGAGGACATAGGGGTGCTCGAGAACCGCTACGTCATATACTTCGAGGACACCGAGTTCTCCCTCCGCGCCTGGAGCCGCGGCTACCCCGTGTATGTGCTTAGGCGTTTCCTCGTCTGGCACGCGAGGGGCGGCACGCAGCGCCGGAGCCCCCCGAAGCGCTCGCCGAGGCTGGAGACGGGCTACCACTACGCGAAGAACGCGCTCCTACTCGACTACCAGTACATAGGCCTATCCGCGTTCCTCGTAAGGCTCCTAGTCTACAGCATCTACGGCGCAGCGGCGCGTAGAAAGCACCTAGCCTTCGCTGTCCGGGATGCCCTGCGCCTGGCTCCGCGACTGCCCCGGCGCAGGCTCCCGAAGGGGCTCCTCGCCGGGCTTGGCGGCACGCTCGCCCTCTGGGCGCTCCGCTACAAGCTAGCTCACCCATCAAGACCCGTCCAGGAAGCAGTGAGGTATGGGGGGCTACGGCTCTCGCTCCACTACATACGCCGCCTCCTCCGGGGGCCAAGCCGCCGAGCCGGGGAAGCAGTGGAGGCAATAGGGGGCCAGCCGCGGCACCAGCCCAGGGGAAGGAGGCCGGGAGATGAGCGCCGGCGCGGCTAAGAGGAGCCTGCTATACAAAGCACTGGTCTACGCAGCCACGAGCCTCGACAACCGCACGGGGCTTGTGAGCCTACTGTCCCTGCCCCTCGCAGCACATAGGCTCCGGGGTATAGGGAGCGTTGAGGAGGCAATCTCCTTTCTCTTCTCAGACAGCATTATAGCCAAGCTGATAGAGCCCATGCAGATACGTGAAGAAATAGAGGCCCTTGCCCGCCTCGTCGCGGATACGCGGCCACGCGTTGTCGTGGAGATAGGCACCGCTAGGGGAGGAACACTCTTCATATGGACCAGGGCAGCGGCCCCCGACGCGACCATAGTGAGCATAGACCTACCCGGCGGCCTCTTCGGCGGCGGCTATCCCCGCCTCAAGGCCCCCCTCTATCGCCGCCTCGCGCTCCCGGGCCAGGAGCTCCACCTGCTACGAGGCGACTCCCACAGCATCGAGACCCTGCAGAGGCTCAAAGAAATACTCCAGGGCAGGAAGATAGATTTCCTGTTCATAGACGGGGATCACCGGTACGAGGGAGTGAAACGCGACTACGAGCTCTACAGCCCCCTGGTCCGCGAGGGCGGGATAATAGCGTTCCACGACATAGTGCCCGGGCCCCCCGAGATGGTTGGAGGCGTACCCAGGTTCTGGCGCGAGCTAAAGCAGAGGCTCCCCCGCGGCAAGTACCTCGAGATAGTGCGTGACTGGGGCCAGGGAGGCTACGGCATAGGGGTCGTCTTCAAGTAGCCCTAGCCCCGGGGGAGGCGGAGCGGGTCACTCAGTAGCTATTAGCCCAGGGCAAGGCGGCCCCGGGCTCCCCTGGGGCTGGGCGGGCTTGGTTAAGGGCGTGGTTCTGCACGGGGGTCTCGGCACTAGGCTCCGGCCCCTGACGCATACCGGTCCCAAGCAGTTGATACGGGTGGCCGGGAAGCCTGTCTCCCAGTGGGTGCTTGAGGATCTCCGTGACGCGGGTGTGCGGGAGGTTGCGGTTATTCTTGGCACGTTGTCTCCGCTGCGCGTCGTGGAGTACTATGGTGATGGCGGCTGGCTTGGCCTCGATATAACCTACATCTACCAGGGGTACCCGTATGGGCTTGCCCACGCCGTTTACCTCGCCAAGGACTATGTTGGTGATGAGCCTTTCGTCGTGTATCTCGGCGACAACATACTGGCTGGCGGGATAAGGAGGTACGTTGAGAGGTTCCTGGAGAGCGATGCCGACGCGATGGTGTTGCTCGCTGAGGTTGAGGACCCTAGGCGCTTCGGCGTGGCCCGGTTCGATGAGAGCGGCCGCCTCGTGGGCTTCGTGGAGAAGCCACGGGTGCCGCCTAGCAGGTACGCGTTGGTCGGGGTCTACATGTTCCGGCCCCCGCACATCTTCCGCGCTATCGAGGGGCTGCGGCCGAGCTGGAGGGGCGAGCTGGAGATAACGGATGCGCTTCAGCGCCTCATCGACTGGGGGCTCCGGGTCGAGTACGCGGTTGTCCGTGGCTGGTGGAAGGACACGGGGACGCCTAGGGATATTCTTGACGCTAACCGGCTTCTCCTGGATGAGCGTCTGCGTGAGAGACGTGTCCTGGGCAGGGTGGAGCCTGGCGCGGTCGTCGAGGGCCGCGTGGTCGTGGAGGAGGGTGCGGTTGTCGAGGCTGGGGCTGTGGTTCGTGGCCCCGCCTACATCTGCAGCGGCGCCGTCATAGGCTCGGGGAGCTATGTGGGGCCCTACACGAGTATTGGTAGGGGGAGCCGCCTGGAGCGCGTGGAGATAGAGAACAGCGTGGTTATGGATGATGTCGTGCTCCGGGACGCGGGCAGGATTGTGGATAGCCTGGTTGGCGCGGGCGCTGCCGTGGAGGCTAGTGAGGCTGTGCCGAGGGGGCACCGGCTCGTGGTTGGTGAGAGGGCGGTGGTTGCGCTCGAGAGGGGTGGTGCCCGGTGAGGCTCCTCGTCGTGGGCGGAGCGGGCTTCATGGGGAGCAACTTTGTGCGCCGCGTGCTCCGGCTCCGCGGCGACGCCGAGGTGCTCGTCTACGATAAGCTGACCTATGCGGGGCGCCTCGAGAACCTCCACGACGTGCGTGGGGATCCCCGGTTCCGGTTCGTCCGGGGCGACCTCCTGGACGAGGAGAAGCTGGTGGAGACCATCAGGGGCTTCGAGCCCGACGTTGTGGTTAACTTCGCGGCTGAGACACATGTCGACAGGAGCATCTACGAGCCCGCTCCCTTCATAAAGACGAACGTGGAGGGCGTGTTCCACCTCCTCGAGGCCGCGAGGAGGCTCGGGGTGCCCCGGGTGGTTCACATCAGCACCGACGAGGTCTACGGGGACCGCTGGGGCCTGCCGCCCGCGGGCGAGGATGACTGCTTCCGGCCCAGCAGCCCCTACGCCGCGAGCAAGGCTTCGGGGGACCTACTCGCCCAGAGCTACTGGAGGACGTACCGCGTCCCCGTCATAGTAGTGCGGCCCTGCAACAACTATGGGCCCTACCAGTACCCGGAGAAGCTCATACCCCGGACAATCATAAGGGCGCTCCACGATAAACCCATACCGCTCTACGGCGGGGGGTGGCAGCGCAGGGACTGGCTCTACGTCGAGGACTTCGCGGACGCCCTCCTAACGGTCATCGAGAAGGGGGTGCCGGGGGAGGCCTACAACGTGCCGGGGGGCAACGAGAGGAGCAACAGAGAGGTGGTGGAGAAGATTCTCGAGATAATGGGGAAGCCCAAGACACTGATACGCTTGGTTG
>JALUFI010000303.1 GCA_027043685.1 Pyrodictiaceae archaeon | reverse complement strand
CTGCTCTACAGCCCGAGGCCCAGGAGCCGCGCCTCGGGCTGTAGAGCAGCACCGGCGCCACCCGCAGCCCCTGCCTCTCAGCAGCCTCGACAAGCTCCGCCACCTCCCCCGCGCCGAGCGCGGCGTGGGGCTGGAGCACCGGGGCCCCCGCCTCCACCGCGGCCCAGAGACCCATCCACGGCGCCGCGGCGGCGACCAGCACCGGGGTGGAGGAGGAGACGCCGCGTATCAGGGCCCGTGCCTCCGGGACGCTGAGCGCCCTCGGCCCCGCCGCGGCGGGGGCGTATACGAAGCCGAGGTACTCGACGAGCCCGTCCAGCGCCTCCACCGTGCCCGGGTCCCGGTTGCCGCACACCTTCAGCCCCGCTGCTCCCCGCCGCAGCACTCCCTGCAAGCAGCGAGCACCTCCTCCAGCTTCTCCGCCACAGCGCCGCTCCCCAGCAGCTCGAGGGCAGTGGACACGCCCTCCTCGAGGCTGCCGGCCTTGCCTGCGGCGAGCAGCGCGGCCCCCGCGTTAGCGGCTATGAAGTCCCTGTCCGCCTCCCTGCCCCCGCCCCTGGCGACGGCGAGGAACCTCTCAGCGCTCTCCCTCGCCGAGGACACCCGTAGCTCATCCAGCCCGTGCCTCCCGAGGCCCAGCTGCTCCGGCCTCACCGTGAACCTCTCAACCCTGCCCCCCTGCATGAGGTAGACCAGCGTGTCCCCGCTCACGCTCACCTCGTCGATGCCCGGCAGCCCGTGGACGAGGACGAGCCTCTCGTAGCCCAGCCTCCTAGCAGCCTCAACCATCACCGACGCGAGGCCCGCCGAGGCGACGCCCAGCACCTGCCTCCGCACCATCGCAGGGTTGCTCAGCGGCCCCACGAGGTTGAACACGGTGCGTATCCCCAGCCTCCTCCTGACCGGCATGACCCTCTTCATCGCCGGGTGGTACCGCGGCGCGTAGAGGAAGGCAAAGCCGGCGCGCCTCAGCATGCACTCCGCCTCCTCTGGGCCGTGGTCGACGCGGTACCCGAGGGCCTCGAGGAAGTCCGCGCTCCCGCTCCTGCTCGACACGCTCCTGTTACCATGCTTAGCCACGACAACACCCGCAGCCGCGGCCACCAGGGCGGCGGCGGTGGAGGCGTTAATGGTGTGGCTCCTGTCGCCGCCGGTGCCGGCGGTGTCCAGCGCGTCGGCCGGCGCGTTGACGCGGAGGCAGTGGCTCCGGAGGCTCGCAGCGAAGCCCGCCACCTCGTCGCTCGTCTCCTCCCTCGCCCTCATCGCCACCAGTAGCGCCGCTATGTCTAGGTCATCGAGGCCGCCGCCCAGCATGGCGTCGGCCACGCGCCTGGCCTCCTCGAAGCCTAGGCCCTCCCCCTCAACTATCTTGGTGAGCAGCTCGGGTAGCCCGGGGAGACCCTCCGCCAACACGCATACACCCCCCACGCGAAGCACAGCACTTAACCATTGAGGCGTAGAGCCAAGCCAGCACCGTGGACAGCCCAGGGAAACAAGGAGTTGGGCCCGGGGGGCTACTGGGTCCTCCCGGCTAGGCCTAGCTTCTCGTAGGCGTCGCTGTCGAGGAGCCCGTGGCCGCTGAGGTTGAAGGCTATCACCGTCCCCTGCGGCGCCTTCCTGGCGATGTCCATGACCGCTCTTATCGCGTGGCTGCTCTCCGGCGCCGGGACGATGCCCTCGCTCCTCGCGAAGACGCGGGCGGCCTCCGCTACCTCCTCCTGGCCGTAGGCAACGGCCTCCACGATGCCCAGGCGGCGGAGGAGGCTGAGGCTCGCGGCGGCGCCGTGATAGCGGAGCCCGGCGGCGTGTATCGGGGGCGGCACGTAGTCCTTGCCCAGGGTATACATCCTGGCCAGGGGCAGCACGAGGCCCGTGTCTAGGCCGTCGTAGCGGTACTCGCCCCTGCTGAGCCTCGGCACCGCGGCAGCCTCCGCGGCCACGAACCTGGTCTTCTCGAAGCCCTCGCCCCGGAGCTTCATGCCGATAGCCGGGTAGGTGAAGCCCGCCATGTTGCTGCCGCCGCCGACGCAGGCTATCATGTAGTC
>JALUFI010000302.1 GCA_027043685.1 Pyrodictiaceae archaeon | reverse complement strand
CCTCTTCCAGTGCAGGCCCAGCAGCATGGCAGGAGTCAGCGTAGCAGCGGCGAAGGCGAAAGCCCAGCCCACCGTCTTGGCGATGTAGGCCTTTATCACCGGGTTCGCGGCCATCAGGTAAGCCAGGGTACCCGATATCAAGGCTATCAGGAGCATCGATATCCTCGCTATCCTCAGCTCCTCGCGGTCGGTAGCCCTCGGGTTGATGAAGGTCTTGTAGAGGTCCCTCGTAGCAGCGGTGGTCATAGCAAGTATCAGGCCGTCGGCGGTGGAGAGAGCCGCGCTTATACCACCGACCAGTATTATCGAGGCCACTATGGCGCCCAGGCCGTACATGTCGGGCAGGCCCAGCACGGCTATATCCTTATGTATGCTGAGCGAGACCTTATCAGCTCCGTGGTCGTAAACGCCGTTCCCGTTACTATCCTTTACAACTACCTTTATCAGGCCGGCGTCCATCCACTTCTTGACCCAGTCGCCGCCCACCTCTATGGTCCTCGTGGTGCCGTCGGGGAGTTTCACCGTTACCTTCTCCGTGGAAGCCCACTGTGGCAGGTTGCCGGCCAGGTAGTTCTTCACCTCTCCTATAGGCTTCCCGTTGAACTGCTCCAGCTCAGCCACGTGGTTCTTGAAGAGGGCCTTGAGGGCGTACTCCTTCTCGCCCGCCATAGCCGCGTACACCGGGGCGGTGAGGTATAGCAGGCTGATGAAGAACAGTGCCCAGGCCACGCTGAGCCTCGCCGCCCTGACGCTGGGCACCGTGTAGAACCTCATGAGCACGTGGGGCAGCCCCATGGTGCCGAGCATCAGAGCTATCGTGGAGAGCACCCAGTTGAGCTGCCCGGTGCCGCTGGCGTATGGCCGGACGTAGGGCTCTGTCCAGTACTTCCCGGAGGCCTCCTTGGTTACGAGATCGGTTACCTCGACGTGCTGGCCGTAGGCTATGTGGGGTATCGGGTGCCACAGCTGCGTCAACAGTACTATCGGTATCCAGTAGGCGGTTATCAGTACTATGTACTGGGCGACCTGGGTCCAGGTTATGCTCTTCATGCCGCCGAAGCTGCTGTAGAGCAGCACTAGCAGAGGAGCAACCAGGGTCATTATCCTAGCGTCGATGCCGAACGCCCTCGACAGCACTATGCCGACGCCCAGGAGCTGCGCTGTTAGGTATGTCAGTGAGACGACGTAGAGCATTATCACGGCGAAGAGCCTGGCGCTCTTGCTATAGTAGCGGTCTTCGAAGAAGTCGGGTATCGTGTACTTGCCGTAGCTCCTTAGGAACGGGGCTATCGTCATTGCTAGGAGGACGTAGCTGAGGCTCCAGCCTATCAGGAAGACGCTGGCGTCGTAGCCCAGGGCGGCCACGGCGCCCGCCATGGATATGAAGCTGGCGCCGCTCATCCAGTCGGCTGCTGTGGCCATGCCGTTGCGTATTGGGGAGACCCGGCGGGCCGCTACGTAGAACTCTTCCGCGGTCTCGGCCCTGGCGCGGTAGGCTATTAGCATGTAGGCGGCTATGGTTATTGCGAGGAATGTTACCGCGACCGGGTCGCCCGCCACCCTTCACCACCCCTAGGCCTTTATCCCGTACTTCTCATCAATCTTGTTGATGGTTATCGCGTAGGCGAAGGCGAGGATGACGCCGAGCGCTATGCTGATCTGTATCATCCACCAGTTGAGCGGGGCGCCGTTGATCCTTGCGCTGCTTGCTGGCGGCGCCCAGAGGCTCTTCGCTGGTAGGTGCACCAGCAGCGCTATGACCAGCCAGATTAGGAAGAACACCAGCGTCGCCGCGGTGAAGGTGCGCTTGTAGGCTGCTATGCTGGCCTGCAAGCCCACCTGCACCACGCCTAGTGGCCCTGTAAGCCCTTCTTAAAACTAATTTGGTACAGTTCTCTCAAGTTAACCTCTCTACATATCTATTTATCATCTTAGGAATTGCTTTAACTTGTGAGTAGGTGTGCTATGCATAAGTTTTCGGGCTCCAGGTACGTCTAACGCCGAGGGGCCAGTGCTGCAGCAGCTTCCCAGCCGCTAGGGAGGCGCCTCGGCGGCG
>JALUFI010000301.1 GCA_027043685.1 Pyrodictiaceae archaeon | reverse complement strand
CGGCGAGTACGGGTTTGTTAAGCGCCTCGTTTTCCCCCGTAGCTCTGCAAGGTACTCTCCATACACGGTGCCGGTGAGTATCGCGCTTGACGTGTTCTCTGCCAGGGAGATAGCGGAGTTCATCATATCCTATAAGTCGGGGGGAGTGGAGCTCAATGAGTTGCAGGTCGCTGGGCTCGAGAGGGTTCTCAAAGAGTTCGAGGGAGTCTATGGCTTCACGGAGCTACTTGTGAGCCACTTGGATGAGGTGGTGGAGGAGCTAGGCGAGCTTAGCCGTGGACGGGAGGCGTTTATCCATGCGCAGACTGCGAGGGCTATTAGGTCGGCTCTCGAGAAGTTCCGCCAAGACCTCGTGGAGAGATACGCTATTGTTTCCGAGAAGCCTGTCCTCGGCCCTGGCTTCGTCGAGGAACTGGTCAATGCCCCGGGGCTAGCGATTCTCGACTTCTCCGCTGAGGGTGCACCCGGTGTACCTCTCCCGGTCAAGCAGCTGGTCGTCGCGTATCTCCTTAGGCTCCTCTACAAGGTCTTCACAGAGTACAAGGTCTCTGGCAAGGAGCGCTACATGCTCCTGGTACTGGAGGAGGCTCAGAACTATGCCCCGAATCCCCGCACCTATCCGGTCTCGTGGAGCCTTGCACGCGACTACCTCGCATTGATAGCTACCCAGGGGAGGAAGTTCGGCATAAGCCTCTTGCTCGTTAGCCAGCGCCCAGTGTTCGTTGACCCGGTTGTGGTATCGATGCTCAATACGTGGATAATCTACCGCCTCCCCGTGGACGATGTCTCCGTTGTCTCGAGGGCTGCTGGGGGGCTACCTAGGAGCATCGAGAAGCGGCTCCCAAGGCTACCACGGGGAGTAGCGCTGGTTCATGGCCAGATGAACGTGCTGGGCTTCCCCGTGCTAGTGAGGACTGGGAGGAGGAGGGTAGGCCACGTAATGGGGCGCACAAGGGTTGTCGAGACGCTGCGGAGATTGTACCGCGGGAGGGGAGGGCAGCGATGAGCCTCATGAGCGGCGAGGACGAGGTAGTTAGGAGGCTCGTGGAGAAGACGAGGCAGCACCTAGAGCGTCGCCTAGGCAGGCTCCGGGAGGCCCTCCGGGAAGCCCCTAGGGCTCTTGAGGCTCTGGAGCAGAGCGGCCTCGTACACTACGCCAGGGACGTGGGCAGCGCCGCCAGCGTTGCCGGGCTTGATGGCTCTAGGCAGGTCATCAGAATGGGTCTTGGCCGCTACCTAGTGATAGCCGTGACTGCGCTAGTCCATTTACCCGGGGGCATGGAGGCACGGGCTGCGAGGCTCTATTACCCCGAGGCAGAGGTCTACGAGGCCTACGACCCCTCCGGAGCAGGGATAGACGCGGCAGCGGAGGCGGGCATGCTCCTCCTAGAGACGGTTTCGCTGGACAAGGTAGCCGAGACTGGGGCAAAGGTGCTCATGCTCGACGGGCCTCTTATTGATCCCCCGGGCGCCGTTGATCCTGGTGTGTGGCGCCTATTATCGGGAGATATCCTGGACAAGCTGGGCCGCGACCTAGACTACCACGCGCTGCGAGCCGAGAAGCTGGCCAGGCTGGCAGAGAGCGGCGTCGAGGCCATAGGGGTCGTTAAGCGGGTATCGGGGTTCATGCTGATAGCGAGGAGCGCGGAGAAGCTACCGCCGGGGCTCCTGGGGCTAAGCGACGAGGACCTACTAGTAGTACTTAGCAGTGTTATCCGCGGCAAAGGCGTCGTCATAGGGCCCTTTACACCCCGGCTACCCGGCGGCATAGCCTCGTGGTACGAGGAGCGAGGAGCACGAATAGTTACCTACTACACCTACTCGCCCTGGACGATGAAGCCCCTCCGAGTAGAGATAATGAGCGAGCATGGCCGGGATGATGTGGAGAAAGCGGTGGAGACAGCTGGCCTCATAGCAAAACTCACGCCACCCGGGCATAGCTACCCCTTACCAGTGCAGCTTGCCCACGAGAAGTCCCATTTATCGAGGCAGTTAGCGAGCCTCATATACCGCGAAGCCTTGACGAGCCTGCTAAGCAGCGAGGAAACAGTACTAA
>JALUFI010000300.1 GCA_027043685.1 Pyrodictiaceae archaeon | reverse complement strand
CTGTGTCTGGTTTTGTAGCCATTGTTTCCAGCGTGGGGGGTCGTTGGTTATGGCGTAGTCTGTGAGGCTTAGTAGTCCTAGGCGTTGTAGCTCCCATGGGAGGTCTGCTGGCCATAGTGCTGTCTTCATGCCTGCTCTTCGCGCCTCTCTGAGTAGTTCTTGGTAGAGTTCTTCGCCTAGGACGGGGACGCCGTAGACGGGGGCGGAGGCGAGGTGGAGGTTGAGCTCCTGGTGGAGGCTCCAGAGGAGCTGTATGTCCTCTATGCTGTCGACTGTGAAGCCTAGCCTGGCCTCTGGGCTCTGTTTCCTTATCTCGCGGAGCGCCCTCGGCGACGAGGATATGAATATCGTGTCGCTTAGCCGGCCCCGCTTCATGGCCTCTTCCAGTGCCTTCGTGGCTGCCTTGGGGTGCTTGACTTCTATCATGACTATGTATCCCTTGGGGACCGCGTCCAGGGCTTCCCCGAGTGTGGGGATGCACTGGGCCATTGGGAGGCAGCTGCTGCGTAGCTCCTCTAGTGTCCCGGGGCTCCATGCGTCGGGGTTCTCAAGCATCTCTGGGCCGTGGGTTACGGCTAGTTCTCCGTCGCTGGTTGGCCAGACGTCTAGCTCTACCCCGTCGGCGCCTGCGAGGAGGGCTCCGAGGAGGGAGGCGACGGTGTTCTCGGGGTAGCGGCCGGGGTAGCCCCGGTGCCCTATGATTACCGGGCGTCTCACCCTGGGGGTCACCGTCTCCTCTCTTGGCTGCTGTGGGGGTGGGGCTTTTTCAGCCCCCGGGTCCGGTACTCCTGGTATGATACTCTGGGTATCATACCTTGGGTATTGTTGTTGAGAGGCCGTTGCTGCGGCGCTTCCTTCTCCGGGGTGGCCGGAGGCTGCTCTATGGCAGGAGGAAGACGGGGAAGACTTTCTACGCCAGGCACGTGCTCCGGGACTACGCGTACTTCATCGTGCGGCCCGGCGGCGTCATCTACGACCCATTGGAGGACGAGGAGCTGTCGACCGGCGCCTTCCTGCGGGTATGCAGGGCCGGGGACCGGGTTATCCTCGACGAGTTCCACAGGGCGGAGAGGAGGCTCTTCGACGCCGTCCAGGCCGGCGTCTGCGCCGAGAACCTGGTCTTCATCACCTCCACGTTGCACCTCCACCGCTCCCTGGTGGAGCCCCCGGGTGCTCCGCTGAAGGGGCTCTTCGCTGAGAGGAGGGTGGGGCTGCTCTCCCCCGTGGAGCTTCTCGCCCACCCCTGGCCGGAGCCGGGTGACTGGAGGAGCTTCGTGGAGCTGCTCACCCTCTACCAGGAGCCCTCGGTAATCGGGTGGAGCCTGGAGGACGTGGTGGCGGCTGGGAGGGAGTACGCGAGGAGCCTCGTGGGCGAGGTGTTGACGGAGGAGGACCATGCCTACACGGCCCGCTACGACGCGGTACTAGAGGCGATAGCTGCTGGCCACGAGAGGGCGGGGGAGATCGCGAACTATCTCTACGCCCACGGGTTGCTCGAGAAGCCCAGCACCGGGGCGGTGACCAAGTACCTGCTGGAGATGACTCGGATGGGGCTCCTCGAGTCCCTCGAGGTCTGGGGGAAGAGGAGGCGCAGGGTCTACCGTCACGCCAGCCCATTGACGGACCTCGTCTACTACCTCGACGCCCGCTACGGGTTCTACGACCTCCCCCTCCCCGAGGCAAGGGCGCTTAAGGCGGCGGAGCAGAGGCTCCCGGTCCTCGTGGAGAGGTTCGTGGAGAGGCTGCTCGCGGACGCGCGTGGCCTCCGCCCCGTCCGCATCCTCGACCCAGAGGTCGACGTGGCGCTGGTGGAGCACCGGAGGCTCCGCCTAGTCGCGGAGGTGAAGTGGACACGTGGCCGCCTCGGCCGGAGGGAGCTGGAGAGGATAGAGGCTCGTCTCCTATCCCTCCCCGCCGAGGAGAGGCTCCTCGTCGTCCCCGACGCCTCCCAGCTCGCAGCCGAGACCGGGCTCCGCGTCCTGGACGCGAGGGGCCTCGTCGAGGAGGCAAGGGCGGCGCTGAGGCGCTGGGAGGAGGGAGGGGTGCTAGAGTAGGGGGT
>JALUFI010000299.1 GCA_027043685.1 Pyrodictiaceae archaeon | reverse complement strand
CTCGGGCACCGAGCCGGGGGCCACTAAGTACCCCGTGTCGTCTATGTAGGCGGTGCGGAGCGCCCAGGCCGCTGAAGGCCACGGTGGAGGAGATACTGGGCAACCCCCGGCGCTACGTCGGCAGGCTCGTAGAGGCCGTGGGCACCTTCATGGGCTGGAAGAGCGGAGGCACACCGCCCCCCGTGACGAGGAGCGACTGGGTGCTGGCAGGGAGAAGCGGCGCAGCCATCTACGTCCACGGCTCCCCGCCGCTCCCAGTGGACATGGCGGGCCACGCAACGGTAAAGGTAACCGGCTTCGTGAGGATAGCGGTCAACGGAACCCCCTACATAGACCCGGTCAGCGTGGAGGTGCTCTCAGTAACCAAGACATCGACGCCCACCGGCGGCTAGCAAGCCATACAACACCCTCAATGCAGTGGCCCCTCCTCTTTTCATCCCCCTGGCTCCCTGGGGGCGCCGCTCCTCTCCCCGGGTGCTGTAGGGGTGCCTGGTTCTCCACGGCTGAGGCGCGTGGCGGGCGACGTGTGGCTGGTCCAGGGGAGCCCCAATACCCTAGTCAAGGCTTGTGGCGGCGACGTGGTCGTGGTCGACCCGGGTATCGGGGAGAGCCGCGCCGAGGCAGTGGCAGCCGCTGTCCGGGAGATCGCTGGCGGCGAGCCCAGGCGCCTCGTGGTCGTGCTCACCCATGGCCACACCGACCACCTCGCGGCGGCCCCGGGGCTCCTGGAGGCGCTTGGGGGCGGCGAGGTTGCCGCCCCGAGGCTCTGCGTGGGCCTCGTGGAGGACACCGTGGTTAGGAGGCTCGTCGTCTACGGGGGCGCTGTGAGCGAGCAGCTGGCGGCGATGCCCATGGTTGGTCTCAGGGTCACGCGTGTCCTGGAGCCGGGCGAGGGGCTGCCCTGCGGCGCCCGGGTGGTGGCGACGCCGGGGCACACGCCAGGTCACTCGGTGGTGGTGTTCGAGGAGGACCGGGTGGTTGCGGCGGGGGACGCGGTGCTCGGGGAGAGGGTGCTCGCAAGGTTCGGCGTGCCCTTCGCAGCGGAGCTGCCCAGGTGGAGGCGGAGCCTGGAGGAGGCCCTGCTCCCCCTGGCCGAGGAGGGCTACACCGTGGTGCCGGGCCACGGCCCCGTGGCGCGGGGCGGCAGGGCAGCCGCAATGATAAAGGCAAACATGGAGGCAGTGGACAGGGTGACCGGCTACGTGCTCCGCGTCCTCGGGGACCGGGGCCCATTGACGCTCGACAAGCTAGCCTACATGGCCACCGTGGAGCTGGGCGCCGCCGAGCCGACGCCGAGGCAGCTCCTCCTCAACCGCACAGCTCTCGCCTCGGTGCTCGCGGAGCTAGAGAGGGAGGGCAAGGCGGAGCCCGTGGCGACCGAGGACGGGCCCGCCTGGAGGAGGAAGCCCTAAACACCCCTCCAGGGTATACGGCCCACCCTGAGTGGTGGGGAGGACGCGTTGCCCACAGTGGTGGTGGACTCCAAGGGACGGGTGCAGCTCCCCGCGGAGCTGAGGCGGAGGCTAGGCATACGCCCCGGCACGGAGCTGGAGCTGAGCCTCGAGGAGGACAGGATAGTGCTCCGGCCCAGGAGGAGGATACGCGCCCGCGACCTCCTCGGCGCAGCGGGCAGAGAGGAAGTCGACCTAGAGGAGGTAGAAACCGCCCTAGGGGAGGCCCTTTGAGGCCGCCCCGCCGCTTCATAGACGCCAACGTCTTCGTCTACCTCCTCTCAGCCGACCCCCGCTACTCCGCCAAAGCCCTCGAGGTCCTCGAGGCCGCCGAGAAGGGCCTCTACGAGGCCTACACCTCAACCCTCCCCGTCTCCCAGGTGCTCGCACACCTGGAGAGAAGGAGGAGGCACCGGGCGCTCAGACTCTTCCTCGACTACCTCGAGGAGTCGCCGATAACCGTGGTCGAGACCACGTGGAGGGACTTCCTCGAGGCCCGGAGCCTCGCAGAGGAGCACAGGCTCCCGCTACACTCGATGTGGGACGACCTAGTCATAGCGGCCCAGATGAAGAGGCTCGGAGTGGAAGAGATATACAGCAACGACCACGACTTCGACAGGGTGCCGGGAA
>JALUFI010000298.1 GCA_027043685.1 Pyrodictiaceae archaeon | reverse complement strand
GCTTGAAGCCAGCCATGTAGGCTGTGGCGTATTCGAGGACGCTGCCGGGGACGTAGTTGTCGCTGTCTATGAAGCCTATGTACCTTGCGCCGAGCCAGGCGGCTAGCATGAAGCCCAGCAGCATGCCCTCGCCCTTCCCGTACCTCACCAGGCCCTCCTCGTCAAGCATGCTCTCCAGCGGCGTGCCGCGCAGCACCCTCCCCCAGGCAGGGTCCCGCTGGTGGATGACGGCGACGCCGCGCCCCGTCTTCTCATGCACCGTCCTAGCCAGCTCGACCTCGTGGCGGTACCGGTCCAGGGGCTCACGCGAGGAGGCGGAGACTATTATCAGGGGAGAGGCATGTGGAACCCCCGACACCACGCCGGCAAGGCTCAGTATCTCATCGTTCTTTATCGGTATTATTATTGCGAGCGTCGGAGCTATCTCCTCTATATCACTCGTTGTGAGCACGTGGAGCCCGTCGCCGCCCCGGGCGCCCACGGCGCTCAGCTCGACCACGCGTGCAAGGCTGTGGATCTTCACCGCCCCGTATAGCTCGAAGAAGCCGGGCTTCTCCAGAATCAAGGCCTGCAGCGCCCCCCGTGGTGCCAGAGTCTAGGGGCCACGGGGTGTGAAAAACCCAGAACCACTGCACCCCCGCCACTACCTGGGAGACAGGCATCTCTGGCAATATATAGCCCCGGTGATATCACTGCTGTGATACAGGAGACCAGGGTTGCTGCGGCGCATAAGCATCGAGCGCTGGGAGTGCCAGCTCGTCAAGAAGGCCGCCGAGGAGGCGAGGTGGCTCCTCCTCTACGGCAGGAGGAAGACCGGGAAGACGTGGCTCCTCCGGAGATGCAGCAACTGGAGCCTATACGTCACCGTCACAAGCGAGGGCAGCTGCATAGTAGAGGAGAGAGGCGGTGCCCCGAGGCTCCTCGCGCCGAGGCAGTGCCTCGGCGAGAAGGTGCTCCCCGCGCTGCGGAGACAGGGCGTCGTGGTGCTGGACGAGTTCCAGAGGCTGCCCCGCATCCACTGGGACAGCATCGCAGCCGCATCATGGGACACAGAGGCCTCACTCATGCTATGCGGCTCCAGCATGGCTGTAGCGAGGGCGGTGTTCGAGAAGCACAGCCCCCTCCTCGGGCTCCTCATCCCCCTCCACGTAGACATAGCCAGCTACGAGGATACACTGGCCTCCCTCGCCGCGGCGGGGCTCGAGCCACGGCAGGCAGCGCTATGGGCAGTCGTCGCCAGGGACCCCTGGCTCCTCCGCCACCTAGCCCCAGCCGGGGACCCCGCCGAGGCCCTTGCCCGGGAGGCCCACCGCCTAGAACCAGCAGCCCGGGGCCTCATAGGGGAGGTGTTCGAGGAGGAGGAGAGGCAGCTCACAAGGCTATACGACGCCGTCCTAAGCCTCCTAGCCCAGGGCTACTGGAGCGCAGCCAGCCTAGCTAAGAAGCTCCACGAGGCAGGCCTCGTCTCCAAGCCGGCCCCCAGCTCCGTCACCGGCGTGCTGGACGTGCTGGCCTCCATGGGGCTCGTGCAGCGCCTCCCCCTATGGAGGACCCGCGGCGCCCGCCGCTACTACAGGCACAGGAGCAGCCTCCTCGCAGTACTCTACGCCACAGCCCCACTCGTGGAGGAGATAGGCCTACAGCCCAGCAGCGAGGAGATACGCTCCAGGCTAGGCCTGGAGCTAGGCTTCAACATAGGCGAGATGCTGGCAGCGGAGAAGAAACTAAGGCAAGGCTACAGCCTACCCGGGCCACGCGACATAGACATAGTCCTCCTAGACAAGAAGGGCAGAGCCAAGTGGGGCTACGAGGTCAAAGCAGGAGCAATGACCCCAGGGGAGGCCGAGGAGCTAGCCAGGTGGCTCCACTCACTCGGAGTAGAGAACGCCGGAGTAGTAGCCCTCGCCGGCATAAGGGGCGAGGCAAGAGGCCTAGCAGAGGCGGTGGACGCCCAGGATCTCCTCGAGCGCGCCCAGCGGCTCGCAGAGGAGAGGAGACGAGAAGCAGGCTAGACGCCGCGCAGCACGACACGGTAAATCAGCCACTGCAGCGGCGGGGGAAGATACCGGTTCCAGTGGAGCTCCCCATAGCAC
>JALUFI010000297.1 GCA_027043685.1 Pyrodictiaceae archaeon | reverse complement strand
GCGGACTACGGGCTGGGGGTTGGCTTCGGGCTGGTGGCGAGCCTCCTCCTGGCGGGGCTCGGCGGCCTTGACCCCCGCCGCGTCGCCTCCGCCGCTGCCGCTGCCCAGCTCGCCACCCTGCTCCCCGCGGTGTATAGCCACGGGAGGGGCGGCGTGATAACGAGGGACGACCTCCGCGTCAACGCCGGGGTTATCGCAGCCCTCTCCGTCTCCTCCACGGCCGCCGCTGTGGCCGCGGCGTGGCTGGCCGCCGGGCTCTCCCCCTGGGGGGCCAGGCTCGCCTACGCCGCCGCGATGACAGTGCTCGCCATGGTCGCCGCCTGGCTGGCCTCGCGTGGCTGGGGAGGCGGCCACGCTGCCCGGGGAGGCAGTGTCTCAGCGATGGGGGCGGCGCTGGTCTTCGGCGCGGCAGCGGGGGCTGAGAAGGCGTTGACGGGGGGCGGCTACAGCCTCTTCATGGTCGCGGCCCAGGTCGCTGCCGGCGTCGACCTCAGGAAGGCTGTGGCTATGACTCCTCTCGCGAAGCTCCTCCCCTACACGGTTGTCGTTGCCGTCTACGCGGCCACCGGGCACCTCGAGCCCTGGGGGGCCCTGCTGCTAACCGCCGGCGGGCTGGCCGGGGTGCCGCTCGCCACCAGGCTGCTCCGCCGCGCAAGGCCACGCGGCGTGGCGCTCGCCACGAGCGCCGCGAGCCTGGCGGCCGCGGCTGCGGCGGTGGCGCACCACTAAATGAGGGCCAGGCGCGCTGCGGCGGCGCGTGGGGTGGCTCCGGGAGTGGGGGCCAGGTGCCTGGAGCGGGGCCTCGTGGCGTGGCTGACCGGGCTCCCCGGCGCAGGGAAGACGACGATAGCAAGGCTCGCCGCGGAGAGGCTCCGGGGCATGGGGTACCGGGTGGAGGTGCTTGACGGGGACTGGGTGCGGAAGACCATCAACCCCGACGCGGGCTACACGAGGGAGGAGAGGCTTAGGCACCTCCGCCGCGTGGCGTGGATAGCCAGGCTCCTCGCCAGGAACGGGGTCATCGTGCTCTGCAGCTTCGTGTCGCCCTACCGTGAGGCCAGGCGCATGGTGAGAGAGATTGTGGAGGAGGAGGTGCCCTTCCTAGAGGTCTACGTGAAGTGCCCGCTGGAGGAGTGCATCAGGCGGGACCCGAAGGGGCTCTACAGGAAGGCGCTCCGGGGCGAGATCAAGCACTTCACCGGCGTCAGCGACCCCTACGAGCCGCCGGAGAGTCCCGACCTGGTCCTTGACACTGTTGCCGAGTCGCCGGAGGAGAGCGCCGAGAAGCTGGTGAGGCTCATACTCGAGAGGCTAGGCGAGCCGGCGAAAGAGGAGCGGGGTGGGGCCTAGTAGATTAGGAGCGGGAGTATGCCGCCGCCTCCGCCGTGGAACCTGCCCCTTATGTTGAGCCGGTAGCCGCAGTTGGGGCACCTGTTGTCCTTGGTGAGCTTCCACGCTACTATAGCGAAGCCCCTCCTCTCTATCACCAGTGCGCCGCAGCGGGGGCAGTAGGTGTTCTCCAGGGGGTGGCCCGGCACGTTGCCTATGTAGACGTGCTTCAGCCCCTCCTCCATCGCCGCCTTAGCCAGCTTCTCCAGGGTCTCCACGGGGGTCGGCGGGAGGTAGGTCATCCTGTAGTCGGGGTGGAAGCGGAGGAGGTGGAACGGGGTCTCCGGGCCCAGGTTGTCCCTCACCCAGCGGGCGAGGCGGCGGAGGTCGTCCTCGTGGTCGCCGTACTTGGGGACTATTAGGTCGGTTATCTCTATCCACCAGCCCTTCTCCTTCATGACAAGTATCGCGTCGTATATGGGGCTCGGGTCTGGGACAGCCATGAACTTCTTGTAGAACTCCGGGTTGCCGCTGCCCTTGAAGTCCACCGTGGCGCCGTCCATGTACTTCGCGACGTAGTCTATAGCCTCGGGCGTCATGTAGCCATTGGTTACCATTATGTTGTAGAGGCCGTGCTTCTTAGCCAGCTTCGCCACGTCGTGCACGTACTCGAGGAATATGGTTGGCTCGTTGTAGGTGTAGGCTATGCCGTCCGCCCCGTACTCGAGGGCGCGCTGCACCACCTCCTCCGGGGGCACGTATTTCCCATAGA
>JALUFI010000296.1 GCA_027043685.1 Pyrodictiaceae archaeon | reverse complement strand
GGCTTCATTGCACTCCACGAGCTTCGCCACCCGTGTGCAGGCGGAGGCGAGGCCGCTCCCCATCGCGGCGTGTAGGGCGCCGCTCACGCTGTAGAAGGGCTCCACGCGGTACGGAAACACTGCGGCATCCACGGCCGCCAGCAAGGCGTTCATCTCGTCGCGGCGCAGGAACCTCTCCAGGACAACCACGCCGCCCACGCTCCTGGCCAGCCTCACCACCTCCTCGAAGTAGGCGGGGTTCCTCTGCGGCACACCGGCCAGGAGGAGCCTCGCCTCCGGGACGCGGCGCCGAAGCAGCCGGAAGGCCTCAAGCAGGGTCTCGAAGCCCTTATTGGGCCTTATGAAGCCAGGCGTGGTGACGAGCCTGTAGTCCGCGAGGCCCGGGTCGAGGCCCAGCCGCTCGAGCAGAAGCTCCCTCCGCCTCCCCCGGAAGGGGTTGAGGGGGTGCCGTGCGGTATGAGGTGTATCCTCCCCGCCGGCGCACCCTCCACTATGAACTCGTACTCCATGAGCCTGCTGTGCACTATGACCGCGTGGGCGGTCTCCGCTACAAGGCGCTGCAGCCTAGGCCTCTCCGGGTAGGCCACGGGGTGGCTAACAGTATGCATCGTGACGACTAGGGCGGAGCCGGCCCGGTCGGCGAGGCCGCGTAGCCCGCGGAGAAGCTCAATGAAGCCCTCATCGCTCCGGAAGATACTGTAGTCATGCTGCACATGCACAACCGTGTCGTCATCAACCCCTAGCTCCTCGACGCACCTCGCCACGCCGCTGTAGCTGGGCCCCTCCTCCCGGAAGCACTCCAGCACCTCGACCCCGCTATACGGCTCCGTGTACCTCCCCTCGCCGAGGACAAGCGTCGAGACAAACACTGCCTCGACCCCGCGGCTCCTCAGCGACTCCACGAGCATGCTCGCATACTCCGCTATCCCGCACAGCGCGGGCGGCGCCCGTGAGACCATGACTAGCTTCACAGCATGCTCACCGCCGGGGTATCCCCTAGGGCTGGGGACGTGGAGCCCCTGGGAGACCGGTGGGGATAGGTACGGTATTACGGTGCCGCCCAGGAAAGGAGGCGCGGTCTCCGAGCGGTGCCGTAGAGGGCGGCGGCCTTGAAGCAGTTGATGGAGGCCCTTTCCCGCAAGCCCTTCGCCATAGTGGGTCACCGTGGGGCGGCGGGCCTGGCGCCGGAGAACACGCTCGCGGCCCTCGAGGCCGCTGTCCGCGCCGGGGCCGATGTGGCCGAGTTCGATGTACAGAGCACTGCTGACGGCGTGCTGGTTGCCAGCCACGACCCCGTGCTCACGGTTGAGGGCGGTGTGAGAGTGGATATACGCTCGTCGAGCTACGACGACATAAAGGACGTCCGGGTGTGTGGGGAGAGGATACCACGGATAGAGGAGATAGTAGAGGCCGCCCGTGGCAGGATAGCCCTCTTCCTCGAGGTCAAGGTGCCGGGGGACGCTGCCCCGCTTGTGGAGCTGCTCCGCGGCCTCGACGCCACCGACTACGTTGCAGTGATAAGCTTCGAGGAGGAGGCAATAAAGACTGTGAAGAGGCTTGAGCCCCGCATAGCCGCCGGCATTGTCTACTTCAGGCCCCCGGGCAAGATAATTGAGTGCAAGAAGACGCTGCGCTGCGAGATAGTTCTGCCCCGCTACCCCCTCGCCACCGAGAAGGCCGTGGCCCTCGCCCACCGGCTGGGCCTCAAAGTGGTCGCCTGGACAGTGGATGACCTCGACTGGGTCCTCAGGCTCGTGAAGAGGGGCGTGGACGCGATAGCCACTAACCGGCCGGACCGGCTGGCTGAGCTGAGGAGGAGGCTCGCCGCCGGAGAGGCGGGGCTGTAGAGGCTATAGCCCCCGGCGCCCCCGGTGCCCGGAGCCCCCTACACGGTGGTGCGCGGGTTGAGCAGGAAGCTGCGCCTCATAAGGAGGCTTGAGAGGCATCTCCGCAAGCACCCGAATGACAGGAAGGCCCGCGAGCTGCTGGAGGCGCTCCGGGAGGGCCGCTACGAGTGGCGCGGCAGGAGCGTCGTAATCAAGCAGGCGGCGGGCGGCGAGCAGGCAGAGGCCCAGGCCTAGCCCCGGGCCCCGCGTCCCTGGGTTTTGGCT
>JALUFI010000295.1 GCA_027043685.1 Pyrodictiaceae archaeon | reverse complement strand
GCGTAGCACCTTCTCGACGAACCGGTCCCGTACGGGCTCGTAGACCTCCTTGTAGAAGCGCTGGGGGTCTCGGAGCACGCTGCGGGGGAAGCGGCGGAGGTACTCGAGGGCGGCGCGCCAGGCCTCCTCGAAGCTTATGCCTGCCTCCTCGAAGCGGCGGGCGACGTAGCGGTCGAAGTCCTCTGGGCGCTGCTCGACGCCGCCTATGACGAACCAGCCCCTGGGGCTCACCATTGCCTTCTCGCCGGCCACCTCTACCCATTTCACCTCGTCCTCGGATACCTTTGCCCCGGTGCTGCTGTAGCGGCGGGCCTGGCGCTCGAGCCTGGCCGATGGCCTCCTGGCTGGCCCGTAGTACTTGGCCCAGGCGTAGAAGATGGCGCGGTTGAGGCCCCAGCTCTTCGCCTTCTCAAGGTCGCCGTGGAGGAGGTAGTACCTCGCCGCCTGGAGGAGCGCCATTACCTGGAACCTGCCGGGCTCCCTCGGCGCCTCCGCCGCCGGGGCCGCCGCGGCTGCTGTGGGAGGCCTCGGGGCTGGGAGGCTTAGCTTGGAGGCCCTCGCCTCCATGAGAACCCGGTGCTTTACCCTGCCTATCCGCCTCAGCGCCTCCTCGGCGAGGTCATCGGCCTCCCCTCTCCGGGCCCTTCTCCAGGCCCCGGGGTCGTGGCGGGGGTTCTCGGGGCTGCTCCACTCCAGGGTGAAGGCTTGGAGATCCCCCGGGCGGAGGGCGACGGCTACCCGGTCTAGGCGGCGGTGGAGGCTGAGGGGCGCGGTGAAGACCCTCTTGGGCGCGACGAGGTTCTCTACCTTGACTGCGCCGTTGCAGCGCTTTATGAGGTCTAGCAGCTGCTGCTCGTTCTGCTCGAGTATGTACTCGGCGACGGCGAAGGCCACGTCCAGGGGGTGGTGGCTGGCGAGGAGGTCCTGGCTGAAGGCGTCCTCGTGGATGCGGAGGTGCATGCCGGCGCCGCTCCAGAGGAGGTAGACGCTCTCCGTGACGCCCCTGCCGCGGAGCCAGTCGGTGAGGAGCTGGGCCGCCTCGACTACGCAGCGCCAGTTCCTCTCGACACTAGCCTCATCCACCAGGTCTATGTCTATGAACACTGTGGCCTTCTCGACGTTGGTTTCGTAGCCCTCCTCCAGGTCTCTCCTCGACTCGAGTCTCCGGAACACCTCTATGGTGCCGTACCAGCTCCTTGGCCTCATGCCCCGGTGCGCCTCAACGAGGCGCGGGACATCGCTCCACTCGCGTACAACGAGGGGCCGGTCGCCGAGCCAGCGGAGCCACTTCCTCCCCTCGCCCTCCAGCGCCGCCCACCTGCCCTTCAGGAACGAGGCTATCTCTTCGGCTACCTCCCTTCTCCGGTAGTACTGCAGCGGGTCAACCATGCCGGGGCCGCACCCGCGTATCTGCTGTGCGCGGTGGCTACCTAAACCTCGGAGCCCCCCAGACCCCGGAGGTGGAGGCTGGCCGAGCCGTGGCTGGGCTGAAGGAGATACCCCTCCTCGATGTCCACAGGGAGCTTGGGGGTAATGTGGGCGAGTTCGCTGGCTGGAGGACAGTCATAGACTATGGGAGTATTGTTGAGGAGCACCTAGCGGTGAGGAGGACGGTGGGGTTCTTCGACCTTAGCCACATGGGGCGTCTGCTTCTCCGCGGACCGGGCGCCTCGAGGCTCCTCGACAAGCTCGTCCCGAGGAGCATTGAGTCCGAGGAAGGCATGATGGTTGGCCCAACGGCGTTCCTCACCGAGGAGGCGGGCTTCATAGACGATATAATGACGTACAACCTCGGCGGCGACGGCTGGCTTGTGGTGCCCAACGCGATGAACATCGAGAGGGACGCTGAGTGGATGAGGAGCTGGGCTCAGCGCCTAGGCCTTGATGTCGAGGTAGTGGATAAGACCATGGAGTGGGTGCTTTTCGCCATACAGGGCCCGAGGAGCGTCGAGCTCATGAAGCTGCTAGGCGCGCCGAGCGAGGTCCTCGAGCTGAGGCTCCTGCGCTTCAAGAGGAACGTGCGCCTAGAGGCCGCGGGGGCCACGGCGCTCATAGTCTCGAGGAGCGGGTGGACCGGGGAGGACGGGTTCGAGGTGATAGCGGAGGCGGGCGAGGGCGAGAAGATC
>JALUFI010000294.1 GCA_027043685.1 Pyrodictiaceae archaeon | reverse complement strand
CACGGTTGTAGAGCGCGGTGAACGCGTCGCTGCAGACAATGCTCTCCCGGATATCGCAGAAAGCCACGGGGTAGCCGAGCCCCGGCAGCCAGTCCTCCATCGCCCTGCAGTGGGGGCAGCCCTGGAGCCCGATGATGACCAGCTCCAGTGGCGTGCAGACAGCGTTGCCTGCTCCGCCGCTGCAGCCAGTGGAGCCCTCCGTGGCGGAGCCCGTGGAGGCCGCGGAGCCGCCAGCCACCGGGGCGGCCTGCCCCGCGGCGCCTCCGGGCTGGTGGGTGAGCAGGGCTAGAGCGGCTGCCAGCAGGGCCACGAGCGCGGCCGCGAGCAGGGGCCAGGGCACGGCGCCGCGGGCCACGATGCAGCACCCCCCTCCTAGGCTTCAATCATCTTCGCCGCGAGCACCCTCCCCGGGGCGAGGAGGTGGCGGTACCCCGCGGCCGCGGCGAGCATCGCCGCCAGGCCCAGCCCAGCGTGGAGCAGGACGGGGAGCCCCGAGGCCGCCACGGCAGCCGCGGAGCCCGCGAGCACAGTGACCGCTACGCAGCGGGGCTGGCGGAGCCCAGTGGCTAGCCGAGCGGCGAGCAGCCCAGCCGCCGAGGCCGCGGCTGTCCAGGAGGCGAGCCGGAGCACCGCGAACGCCGCCGGCGAGGCCAGGGCGGCGGGCACGGGGAGCCCGAGCAGAGCGGCGAGCCACCCGGCGTGGACAACCGCCACAGTGGCCAGCGAGGCGTGGAACACTAGGCCCAGGAGGGCGGTCAGGGCTGCGAGCGGCGAGGAGTGGACGTAGCCCGCTACGAGGCCCCTGGCCAGCCTAGCGGCGACCCCCGGGGCCAGGGCGAGCCCGGCGAGGCCGGCTGCCAGCGACGCGGCGAACCCCGCGAACCCGGCCGCGTAGAGCAGGGCCCAGTCCACGGCGAGGCCTCACCCCGTCTTCTCCAGCACAACGTAGAACGCGTCGCCGTCCTCCCCCTCCTCAACTATCCTCGCCACGCCGGCGTCGACTAGGCTCCTAGCAGCCATCCTCAGCTCCTCGGCCTCCTCGGGGGCGACGAGCACCCGGAGCCTCCCACCCCTCCCGAGCCTCTCAAGGGCCGACAACAGGTGCACCGTGTAGTCCCCGCAGAGCGTTGTCAAGTCGCGGAGGTCGAGCACCTCCTCGCCGCCAGTCACCGCGCCTCACCTCTCCTCGCCGCGTCCCTCGGCGTCCAAGGACAAGGCGGCCGGATTAGCTTGATTAAGTTTCACGCATTACGTTTGTTTAGCTCTTTTCATTGCATTTTGCCAGGCTCCTCCAGAGCACCGCAGCCTCCCTTGCATCCTTCACCGACCTGGCCATGGGGCCGCCCCCGGGGCCCTCGAAGGCGGGCACACGGCTAACCGGCGCCTCCAAGCCCTCGAGGAGCATCGTCTCAACGTTAACCACCTCGAGCACCGCGTCGCCGCTGGCAGCGACGAGGGGGAGGAGGGCCAGCATTGCCCGGACGCAGGGGAAGCCGGGGACCACGTAGAGCCTCAGTCTCCCGCACACGGCTTCCCCCGTAGCCTCCTCCCCGGGGCTCCAGGCGCCCGCCGCGGCCGCCAGGTAGGCGGCGAACGGGGCCTCGAGGAGGTCCGAGGGCACGCCGTAGAAGGTGAAGCGGCCCCGCAGCCCCGGCCCCTCAACCCTTATCCCTGGCCAGGGGAGCCCCCGCGGCCAGTCCTCGACACGCTCCTCCACCACCTCCACCTTGCCGCCCGCTTCTCGGCTCATCTCCCGGAGCAGGGCCAGCGCGGCCCTCGTGAAGACGTCGCCGCGGCCCGGGTGGGCGATCCGGGTCCTTACCCTGGTCCCCTTGCTGCGTATAGCCTCGAGCATCCGTGTCTTGGTTGGGAGCCCCAGGGTCTCCAGCAGCGCCTCGGTAACAGCCTCCCTTAGGCCGCTCACGCCTCCCCGCCCCTTCTCTGCGGCCCCTCCCTCCTTCTAGGCTTATTTTGCGTTACTATTGAGATATACGCTTGTGGCGCGAAAAGAGAGCCGCTGGAGTCGCCGAGGAGGCGGGGGAGAAAGGGGCGTGCAGAGCCGGAGGGGGCTGGAGGAGTACCTGCGGTTCGAGGACGAGTGGCTAGCCTCGGCTGAGGACTACGCGAG
>JALUFI010000293.1 GCA_027043685.1 Pyrodictiaceae archaeon | reverse complement strand
TGTACGAGGTCCGTGCATGTGTTGAGTTCTCGGCCGCTCACCGTATCGAAGGGCATCCCCGGTGTGGGAGGATTCATGGCCACAACTACCGGGTGTGCATTGTGCTCCGGGAGGAGCGTCCGATGGAAATTGACCTTGATGCCCTGGAGGAGTGGCTGAGGAGGAACGTGTTCGAGCGCTTCGACCACCGCTTCCTCAACGAGCTGCTGGGCAGGGAGACGGTTACTAGCGAGGACCTGGCCGAGATGATTGCCGGGGAGCTCGGGGAGCTGTACCCGGGCCGGGTTCTCCGCGTCGAGGTGTGCGAGACCCGGGACCTCTGCGCCGCCTACGTGCCGGGCGGGGACTGAGCCGCTGTGGGCCGGGTTCTCCGGGTAAGCGAGGTCTTTGTCTCCCTGCAGGGGGAGGGGCCGTTCTGCTGCCGCCGCGCCGTCTTCGTCCGGCTTGCGGGCTGCAACCTCCGCTGCCCCTTCTGCGACACCGGGTACAGCCTGGACCCCCGCTCCGGAGGGCCCCTGGGCCTCGGCGAGCTTGTGGAGACTGTTGGGGAGGAGCGGGTGGGCCTAGTCGTCTTCACGGGCGGTGAGCCCCTGCTGCAGCGCAGCGCCCTGGACGAGGCGGCCCGTCTCCTCCTGGGCCGCTTCCCCCGGCTAACCCTGCAGGTGGAGACGAACGGCACCCTGCCCCCGCCCCGTGTGGGCGAGGAGGGCCTGGCCAGGGCCGTCTACGTGGTCTCGCCGAAGGACTTCCCCGTCCAGGTGCCGGGCGCCAGGACCCACCCCGGCTGGCTGGAGGCCGCGAGGACTGGGCGCCCAGAGGCCTACCTGAAGCCCCTCGCCAGGGACGCGGGGGACGTGGAGAGGATAGCCCAGTGGGCCAGGGAGAACAACGTTCCCCCGTGGAGGGTGTACGTGATGCCTCTCACCCGGGGAGACGAGTCCCCGGGGGAGCTTCTGGAGCGGCACCGCGAGATAGCCAGGGAGGCCCTCCGGCACGGGCTCAGCTTCTCCCCCCGGATGCACCTCCTCCTCGGCCTCCACTAGCCCCTGGTCTCCCAGGTGCGCAGCACCGGGTAGCTGCCGAGGACGCGGAGGAAGAGGCTCCTCTCACCGGCCTCCTCCAGGGCCTCCGCAATCACCGGGTCGAGCCTGGAGCCGGCGATGTCTACGTAGAAGTTGTAGTTCCAGGGCTTGCTCGGGATCGGCCTGGAGTATATCATGCGGAGGTTTATCCCCCTCCGGGCGAAGGGCTCCAGCCACCGGTACAGCGCGCCGGGCACATCCGGCATAGCTGCCACGAGGCTCGTCCTCTCGGCGCCGCGGGGCTGGTCCCTCCAAGAGACGACGAGGAACCTGGTGTAGTTCTCGCCCCTCTCAACGCCCTCAGCCACAACAGGCAGGCCCTGGGCCTCGGCGGCTGCGCGGCTACAGACGCAGAGCCCGCCCTCCCGGGCAGCCCTCTCAGCCGCCTCAGAGGTGCTCAGGGTGGCCACGTAGACGGCGCCAGGGACAAGCCTCTCCAGCGCCCTCCTGGCCTCGCCGAGGGCGTGGGGGTGACCATAGACCCTGCCCTTGGAGGGGTCGCCGGCCACAACGAGGCGGATACGGTGCTCCACGCCCAGGCAGATGTGGAGCATCGTCCTGGATAGCTCATCGAGCGTCGCGCCCACGGGGCCCTCGATACTGTTCTCGACAGGGACGACGCCGCAGTCAGCCTCCCCCGACTCAACCGCCCTGAAAACCGAGGAGACGCCGCGGACAGCTAAGTAGTCGACAGTGTCCCCGAAGACGGCTACAGCGGCCTCATGAGTGAAGCTGTGGAGGGGCCCGAGGACCGCTACACGCGGTCTCCCGCTAGAAGCAGCCTCGCCAAGGCAGGGCGTGCACGCGGCCACCCCGCTACCGGGCCGCCGCTCTCCCACTCTGCCTCAGCCCCTCAACGATGCCCCGCAGAGCCTCCTCAAGCTCCCTTTCAACCCGGAGCATCCCCTTAATAGAGGCGCGCACCTCCCCGTCCTCAAGCACGACCACGGAGGGGCTCGCAATTATATTGTACTTAGTGAATAGGAGCATTGCCTCGTCATCGTCACAGACGTAGCGGAAACGGGTACAGACCACGAGCCCCAGGCCCAGAGCAC
>JALUFI010000292.1 GCA_027043685.1 Pyrodictiaceae archaeon | reverse complement strand
GCCCGCTCCTCATGACTATATATTGCTTCGTGCATCATTGCTTGGGGCTGGTGGACTAGTGCCTTGGAGCGCTCCCAGCAAGCCGGCGGCGCCGAGGCCGGTGTCCCGGAGGAGGTGCTGAGGATTGCCGAGGATATACGCTCGATGAGGATACGGGGCGCCGGGAGGATTGCAAGGGCTGCAGCCGAGGCCTTGATGATTGCTGCGAAGGAGTACCGTGGAGGCAGCCTCGAGGACTTCATGGAGTACATGGAGAGGGTTGCGAGGCTCCTCCTCTCCACGAGGCCCACGGCGGTGAGCCTGCCTAACGCGGTCAACTATGTCATGAGGAGGCTGCGGGAAGGCAGGTTCCGCAGCGTGGAGGAGGCTAGGGAGGCCGTGGTGGAGGCTGCTAGGGAGTTCATTGAATACTCGCTGAGGGCTCTGCAGAGGATAGGGGAGATAGGCTCGCGGCTGATAAGGAGCGGTGACCGTGTATTGACTCACTGCAACAGCAGCGCCGTGGAGCACATACTTATCGCTGCGTGGAGGGCCGGGAAGAGGTTCCGGGTCTACGCGACGGAGACAAGGCCCCGGTTCCAGGGATACATAACCGCGAGGCACCTGGCGGAGGCGGGTATACCGGTCACCCTTGTACCCGACTCCGCTGTGCTCAGCGTCCTCGAGAGGAAGAGGATAACAAAGGTGATTGTCGGAGCGGACACGGTGGCTGCCAACGGAGCCGTTATCAACAAGATAGGGACTAGCCAGATAGCGCTCGCGGCGAGGCTCCACGGCATCCCCTTCATAGTCGCGACTGAGACCTACAAGTTCAGCCCCTACACGGTTACGGGGCAGCCAGTGGAGATAGAGGAGAGGGACCCCAGGGAGGTGCTGGAGGAGCCCCCGGAGGGCGTCACCATCCGGAACCCTGCGTTCGACGCGACGCCGCCGGACTACGTGGACATGATTGTAACTGAGAGGGGGATTATTCCGCCGAAGAGCGCGGCCCTCGTCCTCTGGGAGGTGTTCCGCCGCAGCCCCGTGACCGGGGCCGGGGAGAGGCTCCGCGTAGAGGAGGACACGGGGGCCTAGCCGTAGATGAGCCTGGTGAGCACCCCGAGGCCCCGGTGCCGCCGGTACGCGGGCTCCACGACGCCGTCCATGTCCGCCGCCTCGGCCAGGCAGGTGAGCACAGACACCGCCTGAGCCACGAGGTTCCCGGCGACCGTGTCCCCGCCGCGGGGGACGAGGCTGACCCGGAGCCCCGCCTCCCTCATCGCCCCGTAGGCCTCTAGCACCCTGGCCCTGCAGGGCTCCGTAGCGGGCTCGTAGAGGGTGAACACCGAGGCGCTGTACACCGGGGCGTGGACGAGCTGCTCAACAGGGTAGAACCGGACCGAGGAGCCGTAGACCTCGTAGAGCTTCAGCACAGCGTAGAGCGCCGAGGCGGATGAGTCAAGGCAGCCGCTGTGCACCTCGCTGCGGAGCCACGTACAGTCCGCTACGCCGGGGGCCTCCGAGGGGAGCGGGGCCCCCGGCACCCTCTCCCCTAGGAGCCCCGCGACAGCGGCGAGCATCACCAGGTGCCTCGCAGCACCCACGCCGCCCGCGAGGCCCCCGTAGACTAGTTCGACGACCACGTCAGCCTCCCTGGCCAGGGGAGACCCCGGGTCAGCTGTGACGCCCACCACGCGGCCCCCCGATGAGCGGAAGACCCGGGCAGCCTCCACGACGCTCAGGCTCCTACCCCCGACGCTGAGGGCGAGTAGCCAGCACCCACGGGAGGCCAGCCACCTGGCCCTGCCGCTCGAGACAAGCTCAACCGGGTCCCAGGCCTCCACCCTGCCCCCGCCCAGCGCCGCCGCAGCCAGGGCCGCGGCGTAGCTATCCCCGGCCCCAGTCGCAGCGACGCAGCTAGAGCCAACCAGCAGGGGCTCCACTAGCCCCAGCTGCTCACGCACAAGCCTAGGCGCCTCCAGGAGCTCGGCCCGGATAGCATCCCCAAGCCCAGGCACGGCCCGTAGGCACCCAGGGGGGAGCTAGGCGCGAACCACTGCTAGAATAGCGAAGCGCGGGAGGAGCTGCATAGGAGGGAGAGGCGGGTAGGGGCGAGAAATACCGGAGGAACTGCGTGCTAGAAGCCGAAGAGGCTCTCGAG
>JALUFI010000291.1 GCA_027043685.1 Pyrodictiaceae archaeon | reverse complement strand
TCCCCCAGGAGGAGCGGCTCCCCACGGCGCCGCCGGCGCCTGTCGTGGTGCGGGAGGAGCCGGACCGGCCGCAGCCCCGGCTCGACCGCCGCGAGGGCAGGGGCATGTCGGTTGTCGTGGGCAGGGTCTCCAGGCCGCTGCCCGGTGTGCTCCGCTACCTCGTGCTGGGCCACAACACGCTCCGGGGCGCGGCGGGCACCGGGGTGCTGATAGCGGAGCTCTACTACCGCGTGGTGGAGGGCACCTTCTAGCCCCCGGGTTTCCCCGCGCCTAGCAACACCCTGAGCGCCCCCGCGGTATCACCCTTCTCTAGGAGGCTGAGCGCCTCGGGGCTTGGGTGCCGGTCCAGCAGGGCTAGGGCGTGGAGGAGGGCGAGGGTCTCAGCACTATAGCTCATGACGGCGCCCCTGGGCGCGGCCGCGGTTATGTTGTCATCGTAGCTCATGACTGTGTAGGTGTAGTCTAGGAGCCAGTCGATGGCAGTGTAGTTACGTGGGTCCTGGAAGGGATGGGGGAGCCCCATGCTGTGGCCGGCCTCGTGCGCCACCACCCTGGGGAGCCCCGCCCTGGGGAGGCGGTCGTGGAAGCCCGGGTAGGAGGCTATGACTGTGCAGCCGAGGCTTAGCCCGGTGAAGTTTAGCCCCATGCTCCTGCTCGCCATGTAGGCTGGCCCTGGGAGGGCGAGGACGTAGACCCGTATCTCGGAGCAGCCCCCGCCGGGGAGGCGGAGCGCCTTGGCCTCCCTCTCCAGGGCTCCTAGGAGCCCCGGGTTGTCGTCGAGGTCCACGACCAGGGTGCCGCCGGGGAGCCTCGTGGCGTTCAACCCGTATCTGCCCCAGGGAGCAGCGGCCGGCGGGGCAACGGTGAGCGTGACGTTGAAGCCTATCCAGGGGTCCAGCTCCTCTAGGAGCACACGGGTCTCCCCGGTGTCGCTGTAGCCCAGCACCCTCCTCGCGGTCTCGTTGCTGTACGCCACGACCACTACGTCCACGGGGAGCACCGGCCGGTACCACGGCCTCGCGCCGGGGAGGGGGGCGAGCACCTGCCAGAGGAGGTGCCTCCGGAGCAGCTCCGCGATTGGCTCGCCGGGGCCGAGGCCGCAGCCCAGGGGGCCGCGTAGCCGCAGGAAGGGCACCGGGTACCTGGGGTAGGGGAGGCGCAGCGCAGCCTCATCCACGAGCACGGCGTGGAGCCACCCAGCGTAGAGCGGAGCGCCCCTCACAGAGGCGGTGAAGCCCCTCTGCCAGGGAGACGGGGCCGAGGCGGCGAGGAGCCTCGGCCCAGGCCCCACGCCGCGGCCGACAACGATGAAGATATCCCTTGCATCCACGCCGGCGCCGCGGAGCACGCGGCGGGCAAGCCCCACAGCGTATCGGTAGTAGCCTACAAGGCCCACGACGTAGACCCTCGTAGCGTTGACCCGACACCCCGCGGGGAGCACGCCACCCGGGCCCAGGGCCCTGGAGTGGAGCCGCAGCCACCGGGAGAGCTCCCCCACAGCCCACCCAGGCGCCTTCACCACAGCAACGCTGTACTCCACCCGGAGCCTCCAGCCACCCAGCACCAGCGTCTTAGACAACACGGACGGAGCGCCCGGAACCACGTCACCGAAGACAACCACCGCGACGGGGTAGCGGATGACCAGGCTACGGCTCAGCACCGCCGAGGGAGACGGCGAGACGGGGGAGGAGACGCGGGAGAGACCAGGCTGAGCCGGCTGCGGTGACCAGAGGGAGATGACGAACACGAGCAGCGCCGCGAGGAGCGCAGCCACAAGCCAAGCCGGGAGCCTAGGCAAAACCACACGCCCCACGGGTGAAGCGCCGCCGAGGACACCAGGGGCCGGTACAGCGTCCCCGGGGGAGGGGTTATCCCGGTACCGCCGCCAACCAGAGACCCCCCGGGAGGAGGACAAGGAGCACACTAGTAACAGAGGAGGGGCCCCGGGGATGGCCACAGGCGCCGCGAGGGACGAGGAGAAGGAGCGGATCCTGCGCCTCGTCGAGGAGGACCGTGAGTTCCGGTACGCTTTGATGGGGCTGCTGGGCTACAAGGAGATCCTGGACCGGATAACGAGGCTCGAGGAGAAGCAGCAGCGCCTCGAGGAGCGTTTTGCCGAGCTGGAGGCCAGGTTCGCGAGGCTAGAGG
>JALUFI010000290.1 GCA_027043685.1 Pyrodictiaceae archaeon | reverse complement strand
AGGATGTACCTTGAGAGCCAGAGAGCGACCGCGATGAAGCCCGCCGCGAAGAGCAGGAGAGCAAGGGGCTCCGCGCCAACCGCGGCGCCGCTGTAAGCGGCGGCGAGGGCGGGCGCCGCCGCCTCTATATATGGGAGGACGAGGACAAGCACCATGACTGGCATCAATACTCCCCTGGCCTCACTGAACACAAGTATCGCGGAGGTCAGGCTCGAAGCCGTAGCCATGTAGAGCGTGGAGGCAAGCGTGAGCCCGAGGGCACTCGGCGAGACCGCCTCGTAGACGCCGCCGAAGACGGCAACCACTGCCAGGTAGACAAGCGTGGCCGCGGTTATGAGGGCGTAGGTGTAGACCAGTTTAGCCGTAAACACCGCCTCGGGGCCCACAGGGGAGGTGCGTAGCCCGTCCAGCGTGCCGCGGTCCGCCTCCCGGACGAAGCCCGAGAGGCTGCCGAAGACCGCGAGGAACACCATTACGAGGATCGTTGAGACCGCCACCGCCGCTGGGCTCACGCCCGCCACGCCGCCCAGGATGTAGGAGACTAGCACACCAGCCGCGACCGCGAACACCGCCACGGAGCCCGCCTCAACCCTCCTCCTCATGTCAACCATGAAGTCCTTGGCAACCATAGCAGCGACCGCTTCAACCCATCCAGGCAAGGCCGGCACCCCTCCCCGGCGTGGATGCGGGGAACGGGGAGGGGCTCAGCCAGCAGCCCCAAGTCCTCACCAGGGCGCCCCGGCCCCCCGGGGCGCGGCCGGGGCTCGGCTTTGCCACATCTCAGCACCCCCTCCCCGGCCCCTGGGGAGAAGAGGCCCTGGACTGCACCGGGGGCCTCTAATCACTGCTCGCCGCGGCAGAGGCTCACCGCTCTACGCGAGGCCTCTAGGTAGCCCCTGTCGCGGGAGGCGAGGCTGCGGTAGACCCTGGCCATTTCCTCGTCGGCTGGGAGGAGGGCGCCGGTGCCCGGGTCTGGGTGGAAAACCGCCCAGAGGACGCGGCCCTGGGGCTCCAGGCGGCCTATGAGCCTGGCGAGGCTCCTCGCCTGCGCCTCCTCGGGGACGCTGGCATCGCCGGCTCCCTCTAGCTCGGCTAGGAGCTTGGGGGGTACCAGGAGGCCTAGGAGGCGCTGCGCGAGGCTCTGCCTCGGGGCCCTGGGCCCGGGGGCGCTCAGCCTAGCCACCTCCTCCACGTCGCCGGCCTGCGTGGAGGCGTCGACGCGGACCGGTAGCCTGCAGCACCCGCTCGGGGGCTCCCCGAGGAGGCCACGGACGGGCTGGACTAGGAGGACGACGCGGAACCTCTTCTCCAGCCCCGCCCAGAAGTAGGCGTCCGCGCCCACCTGGCCGCCGCGGCGCCGGTGGAGGTGGAAGGGCACCGCGTAGCACCGCTGCCCGTTCACCGCTCGGGTACCCCGGCGGCTTGTCCACGAGGCCTAGGCCTCTTATAGTGGCTGCAGGGGCTTACCCCGCGGCGCCCCGAGATACGAGAGAAGTATACCTATGGAGGGGCCGTTGGGGGCCCGGGGTGCCGGGTTCCCCGGTCTCGCCTTGTCTCCTGGCACGGGTGTGTGGTACCCGCGTGATACCCTGGTTCTTGGCTCTCGGGGCTCTGTGACTGGAATCGGTAATGCTGGGGGATGCATTGGGGCCCAGGGGGCTTCGCTGGCCTGCGGCGGTGATTCTCCTAGTGGGTGGCGCCGCGGCAGCGGCACCAATAGCTCGGTTGCGAGCGGCGGGTGTTGGCCATGGTTGTGGCGGTGTTCTCACGCTTACTGCAGGCCCTCGGCCTGGGGGCCGAGGCTGAGCCGGACCTGGCTGAGAAGATTGACCGCGTCGTAGTGAGGCTCGAGGTGATAGAGGACCGGGTTGCGGAGGTCCGGTACCGGCTTGAGCAGAGGAGCAGGGAGCTGTTCGAGAAGGTTGTGCAGTACCTGCGCCGGGGCCAGAAGAGCAGGGCCGCGATATACGCTGGCGAGGTTAGCCAGATACGGAGCCTGCTCAAGATGATGTATACTGTTGAGAACCTCGTGATAATGACCAAGGAGAGGCTGAAGACCGTGAGGGACATGAGGGAGCTGGGTAAGACGCTGATGGTGTTCGGGGCGGCGATCAACGAGATACGTGACCAGGTGGTGGCGCTGCACCCCAACCTCAACATGGTGTTCGACGAGATATCTAGGAGCGTGAGGAGCCTGGTGCTCGAGACAAGTGTCGAGGCTGTGGGCGACATAGACCCGACCGTGATTAGCAGCAACGCGCTCGAGGTGCTGGAGGAGGCGCAGAAGAAGGCTGAGGAGAAGATACGGGAGGAGTTCCCGGAGCCCCCCGTGGAGCCCGTCATCGCGGCCCAGCCGGTGGCGGCCGCGCAGGGCTACGCGGGCAGCGCAGCGGTGCTGGCAGCCGCCGAGGCCGCTGCCAGGAGGAGGAAGGTGAGCGACGAGGAGCTGGAGAAGCTCGTGCTGGACTACATCCGGAGCCACAACGGCCTCCTGGACATAAGGGACTTCACCACCCGCTACGGCGTGGAGAAGAGCGACGTGCTCCGCGCCCTCCACCGGCTAGCCGAGCGCGGCCTAATCGCGATATCCTAGGCGTTCTCCATCAGCATTCGGGTTTTTACTGCGCACCGCGCCCCCGCCGCGGGGTTGTTCACGCTCCCCCTCCTCTGGCCCCGCTGCTCCCTGCGCCGCGTGGCCCCTGGGCGCGGGCCTTCTCAACGCCCCCCGGAGTGCTTGCTTGCCTCCCCCTTTCCTGGGGCCTGTGTGTTGCCCGGCTGGCCGGATTACGTAATCAAGCCGAGCGGCTACGTTAGTGGGCTCTGTTACTCGTTGCTCCGTGTGGAGCCCTGGGAGACGTGTAGCTTTGGCTGCATCTACTGCTATGCTCGGTGGTACCGTGGCCCCCATGGCCCGCCGGTTGCTCGTCGGGGCTGGCTGAGGCGGTGGAGGAGGCTTGCCCGGCTCTCCTCCAGGGTTTGGCCGCGGCCGTGGTGGAGGCTTGCGACGCTGAGTGAGCCTTTCCAGAGGCTTGGCGGCGTTGTGCCGGGCTCTGTGGTTGCTGGGCTGCGGGTGGCGTTGAGGAGCGGTGTGCCCCTCGTGGTGAATACGCGGAGCAGCGCTGTAGCCGAGCCCGAGGTGCTTGGCGTCCTCGCTGCTCTCGCTGAGCGTGGCCTGGTGGTGGTGCAGGTGAGTCTCTCGCCTCCGGGGTTCGACAGGTTGGCTGAGCCCGGTGCTCCGCCGGTGTGGAGGAGGCTTGAGGCGCTGGAGGCTCTCGTTGAGCACGGTGTCCCGGTCGTGGTGAGGCTGCAGCCCCTTGTGCCTGGCCTGGAGGAGGAGCAGCTCCGCGTGGCCGAGGAGGCCCTCGAGAGGGGCGCTATGGGCTTGATAGCGGAGTCGCTGCGGGAGACGAGGGAGGGGCTGCTCCGGCTCTACAGGCTCGTGCTCGGCCGGGACCCCTGGGGCGTCGTGGACTGGGAGCCGTACCAGGGCGCGGAGGTGCCTGGGAGGGAGGGGCTGCTTCACCCCGGCCCGGATTGGAGGAGGCGGGTGCACACACTGCTCCGCCTCCTGGCGGCGAGGCACGGCGCGGCCTACGCTCCCTGCAAGGACGGGTGGCTCGCCGAGTACGCGTGGCCCGTGTGGCGGCCCGGCTCCGGGGACTGCTGCATGGCTGGCCTCGCCTCCCGCGGCAGGGGGCCCTTGCTGCTCCTGCGGCCCACGCTGCACGAGTATGCGTGGCTCTGGCGCAGGCTTGGCAGGAGGCCGGGGTGGGGCGAGTTCCTGGAGTGGTGCCGCGGGGAGCTGCGTGGCCTGGGCTACGTGTGCACCGGGGGCGGCCTGGAGGAGCTGCCTGGGTGGCTCCGGAGGCCGCTCCGGAGGCACGAGGCGATGCTCCGCCGCCTCGTGGAGAAAAGGCCGTGGAGGATACCCGGTCTCCTGCTAGCAGGGCTGCCCGGCGGCGGGGCTACCTCTGGGGGTTGAGGAGCTCCTCCACCTTGTCGGGTAGCCTTGTGTACTTCCATTCCAGGTACTCCACGAGCGCGTCCGCGGTCGGCGGCGCGCCCAGTGCCTTCTCGACGAGTGTTCTCGGCGGGTAGGTCTTGCCCCAGATGTGTATCTTCTCGCGGAGCCACTCCTGGAGCCCTGGTATGTCTAGGCGGTGGAGCATCTCCGCGTCGGGGCCGCCCAGGCTCCTCCATATCATTGCCGCTATCACGTTGCCCAGGGTGTAGGTTGGGAAGTAGCCTATGCTGCCGTGGCTCCAGTGGATGTCCTGGAGGACCCCCTCTGCGTCGTTCCTTGGGCGGACGCCCAGCAGCTCCTCCATCAGGCTGTTCCAGGCCTCGGGTAGCTCGTCTACCCGGAGGCTTCCCTCGATGAGCTTCTTCTCCAGGGTGAAGCGGAGGTAGATGTGGAGGTTGTAGGTGACCTCGTCCGCGTCGACCCTTATCACGTCGGGCCTAACCGTGTTCACGTAGCGGTACAGCTCCAGGAGGTCGACGCCCCTTGTGAGGCCTATTGTCTCGTCTGCTAGGCGCTTCAGCTCCGGCATGAACCAGGGACCGCGGCCCACAATGTTCTCCCAGAACCTTGACTGGCTCTCGTGGACCCCGAGGCTCACGCCGCCCACTAGGGGGGTCTGGTCGAGCCTTGGGTCCTGCTGTAGCTCGTAGAGCGCGTGGCCGAACTCGTGGACCGCGCTGTAGACGAAGCGCTTGAAGTCCCTGCCCTCGTAGCGCACGGTTATCCTGACATCGTAGACACCCATGTCTATCGTGAAGGGGTGCGCCGACTCGTCTACCCTGCCCCTCTCGCCGAGGGGGAAGCGGAGGAGGCCGAGGAGCCTGCGCACCATCTCCCTTGCCTTGTCCACGTCGTACTCCTTGTCCTCGAGCATGTGTCTCTCCGGGTAGAAGCCCCTCCTCCTTACCTCGTCCAGCACCTTCTTGGTCGCCGGGACCAGCTTGGAGAATATCTCCTCCACGTGGCGGGTGCGGAGCCCCTCCTCGTAGAGGTCGAGGAGCGCGTCGTAGGGGTGGTCCTCGTAGCCGAGCCTCTCGGCCTTCTCGCGCTGGATCTCGACTATCTGCTCCAGGTAGGGCTTGAACATGTTGAAGTCGCTCCTCTTCCTCGCTACCTCCCATACCTTGGTGGCCTCCGCCGTTATCTTGGCTTCCCTCCTCACAAGCTCCTCGGGGAGCGCGGTCGCTATCCTCACCTCGCGGGCGACGACGCGGACAAGGCCCTTCTCGTAGTCGTTTAGCTCCTCGAGGCGCTCCTGCGCGGCCTCGATCATCTCCCGGAGCCAGCTGCTGGTCGCTATGCTGTGCATCAGCGCGGTTATCTCCTCGAGGGCTGCTGAGCGGTCCCTTATCCCCTCCCGGGGCATGTGGGTCTCGAGGTCCCATGACATGAGGTTCGCGGCGTGCTCGAGCGCCCATAGGAGGCGGAGGCGGCGCACCATGTAGCGGAGGAGGGGGTCGCGTATAACCTCGTAGTATGGCGGCCTTCCCTTCTCCTTCACGACCAGCACCGGTGGGAGTGCCGGGCGACATGCAGCTGGATAAAAACTGGGCGCCGTCTTTGCAAGGAGCCCGAGGCGTCCAGGGAGCAATTTGATTAGGCCCGGGGAGGCGCGGCGGCGCCGCGTAGAGGGCTGAAGCGTCGTGAAGAGCCTCACCCTTGCGGTAGCCGTGCTCGTGGTCATAGCAGCGGCCGTGGCTGCCTACGCAGTCATAAGCCACCGGGGCGGCGCCTCCCAGGCGGCGGCAACGTCCCCCGCCTCGACTCCCCAGGCGACGAGCGCCGGCGGCGGCAGCGTCGCCAGGGCGGGGAGCCTCAGCGACTGCGGCTCCCCCGCTGTTGCCGTGGTCTACGCGGAGGGCCAGGAACAGCTCGCGGAGAAGATGGCTGAGCTGCTATCCCAGCAGGTCAAGGGCGACGTGCCGCCCGGGACCCGGTTCTGCGTCGTGCCCGTGGCCGGCGCGCCCGGGCTCCGGGAGGCGAGGGTCCTACCCCTCATACTCGTCAAGGCGTCCAACGTGTCTGGCAGGCTGGCGAAGACCCTGCTCAACACAAGCATAGTCGACGGCTGGCGCCCGGTGAGGTACGACGTAGACGCGGTCTTCGCTGTCCAGGTCGCGTACCACTACCGGCTCAAGGAGAGGCCCCTGTACCACTACAAGGCTGAGCTGGTCGTCGTCCAGGGACACATACCGGTCACGAGGGCAGACGTAAAGGCCATAGAGAGGGACAAGGCTTTCCTCGACCTAGTCGCGGCCGTCGCGGCCACCGGGATAAGCAACGTGACCGAGGCCGAGCCCGGCAGCGTCCCCCTGCCCCGAGGCGCCGCGCTCCCGACACTCCTCTACCACAGCAACCAGAACCTCTCAGCGGGCGTGCCGTCCCTCAAGAGCCTCGGCGACGGCTACTACACGTTGACAAGCGTGGACTACAGCCGGGTGCTCCTGGGCAGGGGCTACGTGGAGGCCCGCGAGGTCCCCGTGAACCCGCCGCTGGCCCTGCTAGCCAGCAGGCCCAGCGTAGGCAAGGGCAGCGTAGGGATAGCGATATTCGAGGACTTCATGTGCCCCTTCTGCGCCAGGCTCTACAACGAGACCATGCCCTACCTGCTGCAGCTCGCCGAGCAGGGCAAGGTAAGGATATACTTCCTCGACCTACTGATACACGCGAACGTGAAGCAGGTCGTGGAGCTCCACAGGCTCCTCGACTGCTACTACGCCAGGACACACAACTCCACCGGCTACCTGCACGCAGTTGAGGAGATCTACCGCGTCGTCTGGCGCGACATGAGCCTCATACAGTCCCGCAGAGCCGGCACAGACAAGCTACTCAGGGACCTCGACAACCTCTACAAGGAGCTAAGCAAGCGGCTCAACGCCTCCCCAGACTGCCCGGAGGCCACTAGCGCCCTGGGCCTCGGCGACAGCCTCGCAAAGCTCTACGGCATCAGGGGCACACCCGGCTTCCTGGCATGGAGGAACGGCACGGGCTTCGTGGTGGTGACCGAGGGGTTCCGGACCAAGCAGTTCTTCCAGAAACTCGTAGCCGAGCTCGAGAACGCCCCGGCGGCCACGAGCGGGAAGAAATAAGCGCGGCTCAACGCTTCACGCCTCTTCCCGCGCCACCCTCTCTGCCCCGTGTTTTCCCCTCCTCCTCGCCGCCTAAGTGGTATTACCGGGGCGAGTCCTTATCCCTGGAGCCCCGTGCAGTAATCTCCCCTTCTACTCCCTGGAGGAGCAGGGCTTGCTGGCCAGGAGGAGTAGTGGCTCAGCGAGGAACAGGAGGCTCGACGAGTACTTCCGCCGCCTAGGCGCGGCCGCGAGGACCGGGGAGGTTGATGTAGAGGCGCTGCTCCGGCAGGCGGTGGAGGTGGCGGTGGACGAGGCACTCCGCCGGGGCGGCGGCGACGGGGCCCCGGGCGACGGGGAGCTGAGGAGGGAGCTGGAGGAGCTACGAGCCGAGGTAGCTGAGCTTAGGAGGGCGGTGGAGGAGCTGAGGGCCAGCCTCGGGCGCGCCGGCGCGGGGGGCGGCGGGCTCGACGCAGCCGCGCTCGCGAAGGCGGTGGCCGAGGCGGTGGGTAGGGTTCTGCAGCGCTACTGCAGCGGCGCCGCGCTGGCCGCCGCGGGGCAGCGGCTGCAGGAGGCGCGGAGCGGCGACGGAGCTAGCGGCGATGAGCCTAGGTGGCTCCGGGCTCTCCGGGAGAGGCTGCGCAGCAGGGGCTACCTCTTCACCCACGAGCTGCCCCCGGAGCTGCGGGACGAGTTCGACCCCGAGCAGGCCAGGGCCCGGGGCCTGGTCGTGCTTCCGCTCGGCGGCAGCTACCTGGTCGCGACCCGTGAGGCCTACGATGACTTCGTGTCGAGGCTAAAGG
>JALUFI010000289.1 GCA_027043685.1 Pyrodictiaceae archaeon | reverse complement strand
CCAGGTGGCTGCCGGGCCGCGGCTCCTATAGGGGCTGGGGGAGGAGGCCACCACTACCAAGCGTCGCGGGAGGCGGTGAGGACAAGCCCTGGGGCGAGCGGCCCTCCCCAATGGGGGTCTCTGCTCCCCTGGGGGCCGCTGTGAGCGGGGTCGGCGTCACCGAGCCTCCCCCTGGGGCCATGGCGCTGCGGCTGCTGTGTATGGGCGCGGAGGGGGTGCCTGGGAAGCCTTGGCTCGCGGCGTAGTTGTGGTCACGCATACAGACCTCGACGGCGTCGCCGCCGCCGCCATCTATCACCGGTTGGCGGGCCTCGTGCCGGACGTGGAGTCCAGGGTTGTGATGACTGAGCCGTATAAGCTGCATAGGACTCTAGCCGACATCGGGGAGGCCGAGCGCGTCGCGATTATGGACCTTGGGCCCAATGCCTCCACGTTCCCCGACACGCTGGAGGCCGTTCGGAGGCTCGTGGAGTCCGGGGCGAGGGTTGAGTGGTACGACCACCACCGCTGGGACGAGGAGTGGGTGTCTAAGCTGCGGGAGGCCGGCGTGAGGGTCTACGTCGACACGACCACCTGCGCCGCAGGGGTTGTCGCCAGGTATGCTCCACGGGAGCTCGACGCGGAGCCCGACGAGCACGTGGCGAGGCTTGTGCACGCAACGTGCGCGGCCGACCTCTGGCGCTGGGACGACCCCTTGGCGCCCAAGCTGTTCCGGGTGGTGGACCGCTACAAGGGGGCTAGGGGCGACGAGTGGAAGAGGAAGCTGATACGGGGCTTCGCGGAGGGCAGCCTCTGGTGGCCCGACCTCGACGAGGCGCTGGAGGAGTACCTGCGGCTAGAGTTCAAGGGCTTCGAGAAGGCCCTCAGCCGCACCCTCGTCCGCGACTTCATGGGCTGCAGGGTGGTGTTCACACTGAAGGACCCGGGGCCGCCGAGCGCGAGCATACTCGGCAACGCCTTGGCGCACCGGCTCAGCGCGGACGTCGTGGTGATTATCAGGAAGAGGGGGAGGGGCATGAGCTTCCGCTCCACGAGGGCCAACGTGCGGGAGATAGCCTACCGGCTCGGAGGCGGGGGCCACCCAAGGGCCGCTGGCGCCCCCCTGAGGCTCCCGCTCCACTACCGCCTCCTCAGCCTCGTCTACCCCAAGGCCAGGCTCCTCTACGCCGCCCGCCTCGTGGAGGAGGCGTTGAAGGAGATGGGTGGATGCCCGAGAGACTAGTCCTCGGCATAGACCTGGCGGCGTCGCCGCGTAGGCGCAGCGGCGTAGCACTCCTCGCCCTCCACCGGGGCCGGGCGGAGCTGCGGCTATGCAGCAGCATACCGGGCGGCTGGAGGGAGGCCTCCAGGCTGGCCCACCGGCTAGCAGCCGCGCTAGCCGTCGTGGATGCCCCGATGAGCCTCCCGAGGCGCGGCGGGTTCCGGGCCGCGGAGAGGCTCGCCATCAGGCTCGGCGCCCGCCTCCTACCCCTAACACTGGAGTCCATGAGGGCGCTCGCCTCGGAGGCAGCAATGCTCCGGAGGAGCCTAGAGGCGTTCATGGACGTCTACGAGACTCACCCAGCCAGCATACCCAGGGTGAGCGGCTGCCCCGCGCCGCTCTACGCGGCCCGCTACGGGGTCGACCCGGCGCCATGCCGGGGCAGGGATGAGAGGGACGCCCTCCTCGCAGCCCTCGTGGGTGCGGGGCTCGCAGCGGGGGAGGCAATCATCCTCGCGGACGACGAGGGCACAGCCCTGCTGCTGCCAAAGCCGGGGCTATGCGGTAGAGGAGCCGTAATGGGCTCGGGAAAGCCCTAAAAACCTACACTATGACGCTGCTCGCCGTGGTGAATGCCCGGTGGCCGGCAAGATTCGTGTGTGGATTGACCGTGAGCAGTGTATTGCTGACATGATCTGTGTGAGTCTCTGCCCGGACGTGTTCGAGATGAGTGAGGAGGATGGGAAGAGCCAGATAGTGCCGAAGTGGAGGGTCTCCCCGGACAACCCCGCGGAGGGAATAGTCCCCGAGGACCTCCGGGACTGCGTCGCGAGCGCGGCGGAGGCCTGCCCAGTAAACATAATCCACTACGAGGAGATAAAGGGCTAATTTGTTGCTAGCTCTTCTTTTCCCCGGCGTCTGTGCCTCTCCACTCGGTGTTGAACACGGCGTATATCC
>JALUFI010000288.1 GCA_027043685.1 Pyrodictiaceae archaeon | reverse complement strand
CCTATAGGCTCCCAGGGGGCCGTGGCGCCGCGGAGGCGGGGCCAGCAATGCCCCGGGAGTGCAGCGTCCTAGTCACGGGCGGGAGCCGCGGCATAGGGAGAGCTACCGCCCTCCGCTTCGCCCGCGCCGGGTGCAGGGTCGCGGTCACCTACCGGGCCCGCCGGGAGGCCGCGGAGGAGACGGTGGCGGAGGCGCTGCGCATCGGCGCCCCGTGGGCCAGGGCGTACCAGCTGGACGTCTCCGACCCGGGGAGCGTCGAGGCGCTCGCCAAACGCCTCGAGGGGGACCTGGGGAGCCTCAACGTCCTCGTGAACAACGCCGGGGTTATCCACTTCGGGCGCCTGGAGGAGACGAGCCTCGAGCAGTGGGAGCACGTGCTCCGGGTGAACCTCACCGGGGCGTTCCTCGTGACCAAGGCCTTGCTGCCCCTGCTGCGCCGAGCCCCCTGGGCCTCCATCGTCAACGTCGCCAGCATAGCCGGGGAGACGGGGAACGTCGTGGCCTCAGTCGCCTACGCTGCGAGCAAGGCGGGCCTCATAGGCTTCACCAGGAGGCTGGCCATAGAGCTGGCCCCGGAGGGGATAAGGGTGAACGCTGTCGCCCCGAGCTTCGTCGAGACAGACATGGTAAGGGAGTTCATAGATACGCCGGAGAAGAGGAGGAGGATAGAGGAGCTCCACCCGCTCCGAATGATCATCCAGTCCGAGGACGTCGCGGAGGCGGTCTACTTCCTAGCGATGCCGGAGACCGCGAGAGCGATAACCGGGCAGGTTCTCCGGGTAAACGCGGGCCGGCTCACCTGCTAGGGGGCGGCAGGCGGGCTCCACGCCAAGGCGGCCTAAGCCATAACCCCTCCCCCTGCGTGCTCCATTCCTAAGCTTCCTGGCTGTTGAGCCGTGGAGCCGGTTGAGCCGGAGCCCGCGAGGCCGGGCATGCTCGCGGTCCTCGTCCTTGCGGCGCTGGTGGCGGGGCTCCTCATAGGCCCCTACCTAGCCGCCGCCCTGCCCCGGGGCCTCGCGAGGGCCCTCGGGCTCCCCCAGGCCGCGACGTTCACCGTGACCGTGGAGACCAGGGAGCCCTTGACGGTGACGCTCACCCAGGGCACGCATGGAGCTGTAACCGTCACGTCCTGGAGAACGCTGGTCTCAACACTCACCCGTTGGATAACAACCACTGTGACAGAGACGCTGCACGCGTCCACCACGGTCACCACCACGGTTACCAGAACCGTTACGAGGACAGTCACCGAGACCGTCACAGTCACGCGTACACAGACGGCGACGGCGACGAAGACAGTGACGAGGACAGTCACGGAGACCGTTACCGCGGCGCCCACCGCCACGGCAACCACTACCGCGACTACCGCCCCGCCGGCCACGGCGCCGCCAAGCCAGGGAGAGCAGGGGAGCCCCTACTACAGGGAGCCACCCGCGCCCAGGCTCCCAGCCGCGCCGGCCGCGGCTGCGGGTGACGCGGAGTTCTACATAGGCGACGGGGTCCTCGCAGTCAAGCGCAGCAGCTACAACGGCTTCGACACCCTAGTCTACACCGTCTACACAATGGATGGTGAGGAGAGGCTAGTGCTCACAGCCCCCGGGGTGAGGCCACGGGGCGCCTCCTCCCTGGAGGCCTTCTACGCCAACGTGTCTAGGAGCGGCGTCCTCGAGGCATGGAGCACTAGGCGCATAGTGGAGGCCCTCGGCCCCGGCAGCTACAGGCTCGTGGCCTACAACGGGGCCGGCGAGGCATGGGAGTGCAACATCACGGTCACCGCCTCGTCGCTGGAGATACTTGACTGCGTGTCAACGATTTACGTGCCCTCGCCACCGCCTATCGGGGGCTATGACAGCGTCCTCTCCGCCCTCGTCCTCGGCGTCAACGAGACAAGCGTCACGGCTGTCGGCATGGCGGTCTACGGCGGCCCCGCCCCGGGCGGCCCCGAGGCGGCGTGGGCGGCGCTGAACTGGACGGACAGGAACCTGGTCTACGACTGGGCGAAGTACCGTCTCCTCACCGGGGGCGGGGAGGTGGGCGTCGAGTCGCCCCTCGAGGTGCTGAGGACGAGGCGGGGCGTCTGCAGCGACTACGCTGTCTTCACCGCCGCGGCGACCCTCTATGCGGGGCTCGACAGCTACGTCCTCCTCTTCCCCCAGGCGCAT
>JALUFI010000287.1 GCA_027043685.1 Pyrodictiaceae archaeon | reverse complement strand
GCCTCCGCGCTCACCCTGTCACGGTGGAGCGCGACAAGCACGTAGCTAGAGACGGCGGCGAGTATCCAGGCTATGTAGACCAGGTAGAGGGCGCGGGCGAGCCCCAGCACGATGACGCCCAGCGCCATGAGGCCGAGGACGGCGAAGAACGCCTCCCCCGACTCCCAGTACTCAACCACACCCGTCGAAGCGAGGGCGGCGAGCGCGAAGACAAGGGCAGCCGTGGACAACATATAGACACTGTAGGTGTCGATAACCATTGAGCCATTGAACATCAGCACGTAGCCGCCCCTGGGGATTAGCACCAGGGTAGCGTATATCGCAGCGATTATGGTCAGCAGCGAGGAGGCGTAGAGGCTCAGCCTCGCAGCCCTCCTGCCCAGCAGCGGGGAGACGAGGCCCGTGAAGGTGTAGGCCGCTATAACCGCCAGAGTCCCCGTCTCCACCACGCTGAAGCCCATCAGGAGCCCCACGGCTCACCACCCGCCGGCGACGAACGCTATAACCAGGGCAGACACCACCGCCGCGAGAACCATGCCGGCCATGAAGTACGTCATGTAGTCCCTTATGTCCCCGGTCTGGGTGCCGCGGGTCCAGGCGCTGAGCCTCGCACCAGCCTCCACGAGCTCAACGTGTATAGCCTGGTCGTAGATGGCCTCGGCCCTGGCGACGCGGCGGGCGAGGCCCCAGCCCGCAACCGCGGCGCCGCCGTGCACCGCCGCGTCCAGGGTCTCCTCCACCGAGGCCAGGAGCCTGGCCAGCCACGCACCCGGGTACACTACCAGCCTGTATATCAGCGCATTCACCAACCACCTGTCGTAGAGGAAGTCGTAGAGGAGCCTCATCCCGGGGACGCGGAGCAGCCGGGGCCCCAGCGGCCCGTAGCGGAGGTAGAGGAGTATCACGCTGAACCCCGCCAGCGAGGCAGCCGTGCCCAGCAACGCGAGGCGGAGCGAGGCCTCGGCCACGGCGCCGGCAGCGGCCTCGAGGAGGTGCTCCACCCAGGGCCAGGCGAGGCCCAGGCCGAGGGCGGCGAGGCCCAGGGTGAGGTAGGGGTAGAGCATCAGGGGGCCTGGCTCGTGGGGCTTGCCGTGGAACCTGGGCTCTCCGAGGAACACGAGGTAGATCATCCTGGCGGTGTAGGCAGCCGTTAGCACCGCGGTGATGAGGGCTGCCTCCTCGGCCCTGGGGCCTAGGAGCCCTATGGCGTGCACGGCTAGGTCCTTGCTCCACCACCCCGAGAAGGGCGGGATGGCTGCAAGGCTGAGGCCGGCGAGGAGGAAGGCGAGGAAGCTGAGGGGCATGTAGCGCCTCAGCCCACCCATGTCGTCCATGTAGCGGCTGTGCACCGCGTGTATAACAGCGCCGGCCACGAGGAACAGTGTAGCCTTGAACACCGCGTGGCTAACGAGGTGCGCGAGGCCGCCCAGCACTCCGGCCCCGGTCTCGCCCGCGTACGCAGCCGCGAACACAGCGGCCATCATGTAGCTGAGCTGGCTAGCAGTAGAATATGCGAGGACCAGCTTAAGCTCCCTGGCGACGAGGGCCATCGTGGCGGTTGCGAAGGCGGTGAGCAGGGCCAGCCACCCCAGCCCCGCCCAGACCCCAACGCCGAGCCCGGCCAGCGCCGCAGCAACCACCGGGGTGAGGCGGAGCGCGAAGTACACGCCAGCCTTCACCATGGTGGCGGCGTGGATGAGCGCGGACACGGAGGTCGGGCCGGTCATAGCGGTAACGAGCCACTCGTGGAACGGGAACTGCGCGCTCTTAGCCAGCGCGCCCATGTAGAACAACACGGCCCAGGGAACCGCTACTCCGAGGACGCGGAGACCCATCCCGAGTAGCGGCGCGTGCGTCTCGAGGAAGCTTATCGAGGTGCTCCCCACGAGTCCGTAGACAGTACCCATGCCTATGAGCATGCCCATGTCGCCGAGCCTCGTGAAGCTAATAGCCCTCAAAGCGCTGTGGGTCGGAGTGAACCACATCGGCACCCCTAGGGCGCGGCGCCCCGGGTCGCCTACCCAGAACTCTTCCCGGTCATCGTAGTAGAAGCCTATCAGCGCCCAGCTGGAGATACCTGTCCCCTCCCACCCGATGAACATGAGCACCAGGTCGTCGGCGTAGACGAGGAGAAGCATGCTGGCCACGAAGAAGCTGTAGAA
>JALUFI010000286.1 GCA_027043685.1 Pyrodictiaceae archaeon | reverse complement strand
AACGTCCGGGGGAATCCTCTTCGTGGCCGCGACGCTGTAGCCCATGGAGGCCAGTATCCTGGCCACCTGGGTCTTGCTGCTGGACTGGCTTATTGCGGCGAACACCTTCTCCCTGCTCCCACGCTCCTGTTCACCTATCACGTCGAACGGCTTGAATATCTCCTCGCCAAACAGCTCCATTAGGCGCAGCGCGACGTTGAGGGATACGAGGCTCTCCTCCTGCTCGTAGAGATAGATGCTCCTCCTGCTGACACTCGCCCTCGCAGCCACGTCGCCTAGGCTGTAGCCCCTCCTCAGCCTCTCCTCCCTGAGCCTCTCGCCGTCAACCTTCATGTAGAAGTTGCTCTGCCTCTTCACCACGTAGACGCCGCCCTCGAGTACGCTGCGGAGCCCCTCGACGCTAACAGCATAGGTACCACCCTTCTCAATAGCAACCATCGGGTCAATCTCCTCACCGCCCTCCTTCTCCGCCACCACGAGCCCGGCGGCGCCTAGCACCTGGCTGCAGCTATGCAGCTCCCGGTAGTCGCTGCCACTGAGGTCCTCAACGTCGCTGACAACCTTGACGAGGAGGCTGCGGCCACTCTCAATGTTGACAGCCACTAGGTCTATGCTCCTCCTCCTGTGCTCGCTTGGATAGGATATCCTCTCCACGTGGTACCCGCTCTCCCGCAGCAGCGAGCTAACCTCGTTGAACAGCTCGTTGAGCCTCATACGTCCCCACCCCGCTGGCGCCGTACCCCCCGCTTCGTGGGCGATGGTTGTTGCACTGGGCGAGGGCATTCGGAGGGATTTGCACCGCCTCCCAAGCTAGAGCTGTATATTAAGTAGCACGATAATAAGGCTTTTATAGCTTCGCAGTAGCCTTCCCATCTCCCACCCTTTCACCTCCCACATCTCGCCCCCAAGCTCACCCGTTAACAAGTAGTTCAACGCCCTAGCCGCCCACCGGTCCGGCCCCACGAGCCGGTAAACCCCGTAGCCGCCAGCCCTGCTGTAGCTAAACACCCAGGGAAGCTTCACAAACCAATGAAGATACCAAGGAAGCCGCTCACCCAGAGCACGCGCCTCCTCAACCCGGAGCTCATAGAAGCCCCCGCCCTGCAGCCTCACACGAGGCTCAGCCACGCCCTCCAACACGTCCCGCAACCGAACATACTCAACAGGCACCATCGACTCATAGAACCGCTTCTCGCCGTAAAGTCTACGGTAAAGGTGGCGCAGAAGCCTATCACTCCCACCGCCCAGAGACAAGGCCCATCAACACCCACAGAGACCCAGAGGAGCAACAGGGCACGCGAAACAAGACGGGCCGCACCAATCCACAGCGGCCAGCCCGCAGCCAACCCCAGGGATAACAGAGGGAGCGTGCAGGGCAAAAGACATGCGGGGAAGGAGGCAAAGCCCGCGCGGCCCCAGATGGTGGCTACTGGGACTCCTCGTACTTCTCCTTCTTCTTGACTGCCTTCTCGCGCCTATACCTAGCGTATACCATCGCGTGGTCCTTGTCGAAGGGCTCCAGGTGCACCATGTCTATTATGTCGAAGCCCCTGCTCTTCAGCACCTCTATCTCGTGCTTGAATACCTCGCTGGGCTCCTTTGTGACGTCAATACTCCTCGCCTTTATCGCCAAGAGTAGGTAGCCGCCGTCCTTTAGGAAGAAGTCCGCGTTGTCAGCAACTATGGCTGCCTGCTCCGGCTGGGCGACATCGGCGTAGAGGCCATCCACGAGCTCCACTATGTGGCGGTACTCGTGGGGCTTCCTCGCATCGGCTAGCAGGGGGTACATGTTGGGCCTCGTCTCACAGACAGCTATCAGTTCACGCATCACCCTAGGCGCTACGTCCAGCGCGTATACCCTGCCGCTAGGCCCCACCAGGTCAGAGACGTGGCTGGGCGTGGTGCCGGTGGCGGCGCCGAGGTAGAGTATCTTGTGGCCCTCCTTGATCGGGAGTTCCTCTATGCCCTTGAACAGTGCGGCCGCCAGCTTGCTGCGGTACGGGTTCCACTCTCTAAGCTCCTTGTCGCCCCACTTGAAGAGTCTCTCGCCATAGACCCTCTTGCCTGGGGCGAGGTTCACGGTGGCTAGCTTTATGGAGCCGTCCTCGAGCTCGACTATGTACACGTTCTTGTACCGGTCGTGCTCCTTGACGTTAACCACTTCAACCA
>JALUFI010000285.1 GCA_027043685.1 Pyrodictiaceae archaeon | reverse complement strand
ACGGAGGGGCTCGCAATTATATTGTACTTAGTGAATAGGAGCATTGCCTCGTCATCGTCACAGACGTAGCGGAAACGGGTACAGACCACGAGCCCCAGGCCCAGAGCACCCTTCTCAACCAAGTCGCCCGCGACACGCATAACCCTCTCAAGGGCCTCGCTGCAGCTCCTCCTGCAGAGGGAGTTCACGAACACGAGGACCCGGAGACGCTGCCCCGGAAGCCCCCTCTCCCAGCCCCGGCCCGGCACGTAGCGGTAGACGCCGTCACGCAGCACCGGGGGGCACACAGCACCGCCCATTCCCTATAATTCACCCAGGAGAAATAGAAAATCCAGGCCTCAAGGGAAGTATTAAGCACTTAGACCACAAGCTAACGGGCGTATCGTCCCCCACGGAAACATGGCCGCCGGCAACGAGGGAGGGGTGTCAGGGTCGCTCCACCACTCCTCACAGCAGGGGAGACATGCTCGGCACGTCCCTACTACCTCATCCACCCACCGGTGCGGGAGGAACCGGTGAGCCGGGTGCTGGGTGATAAAGGCTAGCCCAGGCCACGGAGCCTCCGCAGCCCGCCCCGGGTAACCGCGTAGACCCCGTCGCTAAGCCTGCGGAAGGAGACCCCGCAGCCCCCGCCGCACCGCTCCGCGACGGTTGAGGACACGTAGCCGGCGGCCCCCGCGGACTCGAAGCCGTAGGGCGCATAGTACCGGACACGTGCCTCGTCAAGCCCAGGCGCCATGCCGCCCGCGAAGACAAGCCACGGCTCCACGCCGCGCAGGCGGTCACGCAGCCCAAGCACCACGACATCGTAGCCGCTCTTCACGAACCGGTACCCCCCGGCAAGAGCCTCGCCCGGGTCAGCCCCCTCCTCCATCCTCCGGGCAAGCCAGATGGCGAGCAAGTGGCTATCCGTGTAGGAGGCCGCCTCCAGGCCGAACAGGGAGGCAAGCTCATCCTTACGGACACCACCGTTATGAGCAACATAGAGCTCCACAACGCCTCCACGGTGAAGCGCGGAGACCCGGTACGGGTGAGCGTTGAGGCTGCCACGGGGCTCCCGACGCCCAGCCCTCCTTACATGGAACACCAGGAAGGCCTCAGAAGCGGAGGCGAGAAGCCCCCGGAGCCTCTCAGCGGCGCCGAGCGAGGCCTCAAGGTTAGCCCTACAAGCCTCCTCCTCGCCAACACCCTCCTCAACCGCGTCGAACCGCTCATACACCACGCGCCAGGCACCGCCACGCGGCCCGCGATAGACAAGCACGAACCCATAGCCGTGACAGTGCCGGTCCTCTCCACCAGTCACTGCGGCTAGCAACGGGTCACCCTGAGCAGCCAAAGCAACCTCATAAGCAAGCCTAGCAAGGACACCAGTACCCTCACGGCTCCAAGCATACCCGGCGACAAGCCTGCACACAGCACCGCACCCGAGAGAGGGGGCAAGAGGAGTGCTATGAGGGATAGAAACCCGGCGCCGCACCGCCAAGGCGGTTGAGGAGGAAGCGGGGAGAGACCCCCAGGGCGGCTCGGCTGGAGGAAAAGCCGGAGATACATGGAGGAGTTGCTAGCTCTTGCCGCCGCGCACCTTGGTTATCATGTACTTGCCCATGACGACCCAGTACTCTACCTCGACACCGGGCTGCAGCTTCGAGGCAAGCTCCTCGTCCTTAGGCTTCTCCACCTCAAAGGTCTCAAAGGTCTCCATGTCCATTATCTGAACCATGTCACCCATGTCGGCGATAACCTGACCAACCCTCTTATCAATAATCGGGACCTCGACACGCGTGTCAACAGGCGCAGTCAGCGTCTTCTTGTTGCCCGAGAAGAGGCAGACAGCAACCACGTGCGCCTTGGCGCTGCCGTGCTTACCGGTCTTGGCCTTGCTCATCTCCACTATCCTGCAGGGCTCACCGTCTATCACGATGTAGCTGCCGGGGCGGAGCTCGCCCAGGGTGGCATAGGTGACGCTCATCCCGCCACATCCCCCGTGGAGGCGGCGACGAGGCCCCGCCTAGAGATATATAGGTAGCGACCCCATAGCCGCAAGGAATAAGAACCCCCAGCCGCCTGGCCGCCGGCTACATGGTGCCGCGGTAGTATAGCCTGGCCCAGTATGCGGGCCTGTCAAGCCCGTGACCCGGGTTCAAATCCCGGCCGCGGCGCCACCTGCTCCTCCTTCC
>JALUFI010000284.1 GCA_027043685.1 Pyrodictiaceae archaeon | reverse complement strand
CCAGTGGCCCGGGGGAGTGGTTGTTGGCTAGGACTATAACGGTGTCTGAGGAGGCGTTTGAGGCCCTGAGGAGGCTGAAGAGGAGCGGGGAGAGCTACTCGCAGCTCATCCTGAGGCTTGCCCGGCTCGAGGAGGAGCGGAGGAGGAGGCTGCTGGAGCTGGCTGGTGCGTGGAGCGACGTAGGCGAGGAGGAGGCGCGGGAGATGCTGGAGCAGGCTAGGCGGGAGTGGAGGGCTTGGGGTGCGTAGTGCTCGACACCGACCTCCTCATAGCGTTTCTCCGGGGAGACGGGAGGGCCGCCGCGTTCATAGAGTCCGTGTGGAGCCGCGGCGACGAGCCCGTGACGACCGCTGTTAACATCTACGAGCTCTACGTGGGCGCTCTGCGCAGGGGCGGGAGACACGTACATGCTGTCCGGGAGCTTGAGCGGCTCCTCCCCGTCCTCGTCCTAGACGCCAGGGCCGCGCGGCTAGCCGCCGAGGTGGGGACGGGGCTGCGTAGACGCGGTGAGGGCATCGATATACGTGACCTCCTCATAGCCTCGATAGCGCTCGTGAACAGCTGCAGCGTGGCCACCTGCAACACGAGGCACTTCCGCCGCGTGGAGGCCCTGGCTGTGGAGAAGTGGTGCTAGAGTGGGGTGCCACGCCGGGCCCCCGAGGAGGGGTGCCTCCTTTACCGGGGCCCCGGGGGGCTGCGGCTACGCGTGTCTCCGTGGATGAGGGGCTGCGTGGAGGGGCTGCTCCGGGGGCGTTGCTGTGGCGTGGGGTGAGGCCTGCCCTGGGGCTTGCTGATAGGCTGTTGGAGGTGCTTGGTGGCGGGGTGTTCCCGGGGGGTTTTGCGGCGCCTGGGCTCCCCTCGGGTGTCTATGGCCTGGCCGTGGCTGGCAGCGTTCTGTACTTCACCCTGGTGCCGGAGGCTGCTGCGTTCTTCGCCGACGCGGGTGGTGTGCGGAGGGTTTACCGCTACGAGTTGGTGGGCGTGGCGGAGCCCAGGGCCGGCGGGGACTCCTACAACGCCTCCGTGGCCGTGGACGACACGGTGTTCTTCGGGGGCTGGGTGTACGCGCCGCTGCTCTACCGCCACGCCGGCGGCTCGAGGACCATTGATCACCGGAGGAGGTTCAGCCACCTCCACGCCTACGTAGCCTCGGAGGACCGGGTTGTGCTGGTCTGGCAGGAGAGCCTCGGGGACAGCAGCCGCTGGGCGGGCACGGTGAGCAGCATCGTCTACGACCCGCTCGGCGACCGGCTCCTCGTGGCCCGGGGGGAGGGCCATGACAGGCTCGGGGTCTACGAGGCCCAGGCCAGGCCGGTGCCGCAGCAGCTGAGGCCAGTGGTGCCGATAAGGAGCCTCCACGGCGCCGCCTGGGACGGAGAGGCCTGCTTCACCATCCACCGCGGCGCAAGCAACACGGGCGGCTGGGTGTGCGTGGAGCTCGGCTCCAGGAGGCCCAGGTACCGTGTCGTCGAGGCCCCGGGCGACTACGCGGCGGTGAGCAGCGACGGCCACGGCGCCTGGGGCGCGGTGAGCGGCTGGGCCGCCGCGGCCGGCGGCGTGCTCTACGCGGGGCTCCGCGGAGGCCTACTCAGCCTAAGGGGCGAGGAGGCGTGGTTCCACAGGCTCCTCGACCTCCCCGGCTCCTGCCTCGAGGCAACCGCCGCCACCGGGGCCGCGGGCGGCGTCGCCGCTGCCTGGGGCCCGGGGCGGAGGAGCGGGGGCTGCAGGTGCCCGGCGCCCGGGCTCCTCGTCGGCCTGGCGGGTGACAATGCCCGCGTCCTGGCCGTGCTGGGTGGTAGGCCGACGAGCCTCCTGTGGCTCGGCGGCGACCTGGTCGCCGCCACCGCTCCCCTGCCGGGGCCCGTGGGCTCCGCCCTCGGCGCCAGGGGCCTGGTGCCGCTGAGCCTCGGCTCCCTCGCCTCGGGCTCGCCGCCCCCGGTCTCGCTTTGCGCGGAGCCGCCTCCGGGCCGGGTCTGGGGAGGGGTGCCGCTGGAGGGGTACCGGGAGCCCAGGCTCGTGCTATGGGGCTGCGGGGAGGGGGCCAGGGTCACCGTCTACACCTACCGGCTCTCCACGCCGCCGGGAGGCGCCGAGGTTGACCGCTACTCGCTCGCCGCGGGGGAGCGGGTCCTGGGCCTCGGGGGCCACGTGGGCGGCATAGTCTCCTTCCACGTCGAGGGCTGCAGGCCTAGCCGCGTGGAGGTGGTGCTCTCCTAGACGGGGCGCGCGATGAGTATCCCGTCCTTGTCGCTTATTATCCTGGCCGGCACGAGCTGGCCCGGCCTAGCCCAGGGCGCGGAGACCAGGGTCACCACCCTCCGGTGCCCAGGGGCGACGGCAAGCCACTCGCCCCTTAGCCAGCCAGGCGCCGCGACCTGGACCGCGACCCTGCTGCCACGGGGCAGCGGGTTCCGGACACGGGGCGCCCTCCTCATCCCCCACTCCTCCATGCTCCATGTCAGCCTCTTCCCGGTCCTCTCCTCCAGCTCGCGGAGCCAGCGCCAGTACTCGTCCCAGCCCGGCTCCCGGACGCCGGGCGGGTGGCGGCCCCTGCGGTGAGCGATGTACTTCTGCACCGTTACGGGGGGCCAGCGCTTCCCCGCGCCTATCCTGTAGGCCCACTCAATTATCTCCACCACGTCCTCGTCGTTGACCCCGGGGAGCCAGACCGGGGTCACGTGGAGGTCTATGCTGGTCTCCCTGGCTATGTACTCCGCTAGCCTCCTCACCCTCTCAACGTCGTACCAGGGGGTCGCCGCGAGCCTCCTGGCCTTCTCGGGGTCGAGGCTCTCGATGCTGAGGTTCACCCTGTCAAGCCCAGCCTCCTCCAGCTCGTCTATCAGCCTCTTGCTCAGCGTCTCCCCATGGGTCTCCGCGGCCACGCTGTGCACGACCCCGGTCTCCTTGAGGAGCCGGACCAGGCGGGGGAGCCAGGGGTAGGTGAAGGGATCCCCCACACCGTCTATGAGGGCCTCAACGGTGACGCCCTTCTCCCTTGCAGCGTCGCCGACCCAGCTGGCGAGCCACCGCGGCTCCACTATGTACTCCGCCCTCCTCCACCTGCTCCGGGGCCCCGCGTCGACGCTGCAGAAGACGCAGCTCAGCGGGCAGATGGTGGTCGGCCTCACCTGGAGCACGTTCGTGCCCCTGTCTATCACTCCGAACGCTATGTGGCCCATGAGCGGCATGGGCTCCTCGAGGAAGAGCACTGGGCGGCCCCAGGCCCGGGCGTAGAGCCTGGCGCCCAGCCGCTCCACGGCCACCGCGTCGCCGCTCACGCCGCCTCTCCTGGCCACGGAAGGGGCTCCCCCATGCGGCCCAGGCGGGTGTACGGGGCCCCTATTCTCGGCCCGGATACAACAGCTACTCGTTTAACACGCGTTGCTTAACCGGTCGTTTACAAAGAGAAACGGTACCACTGGACTATCACCTAATAAAATTCTCCACCACACTACCGGGTGCTGGACGCCACGCCCACGGGGCGGCAAGGCCCGCCAAGCAGCCGGTACACGCACCACTCATGGCCCATGGTGATTAAGTCGTGGAGGCCCTCCTTGAGTCACCCACCGCGGAGAGGGAGGTAGACCTCATAGAGGTCTACGCCAAGCTCATAGCAATGGCTGCCGTCGGCATAGAGGAGGCTGTCGGCGCCTCCGCCACCGGCGGCCTAGCGAACCTCGCCGCCAGGGAGCTCTACAACCGCTACCACCCCGAGACAAGGGACATCGCCGAGGCACTGAACTGGCTCAACGAGAACACGGTGTTCAGGCTGGAGACCTACAGGGTTGGGGAGAGCCTGGTCCGCGACGAGGGGGAGAGGGGCAAGGCCTTCTACCTCATAGCCAGGGAGTGCCCGGTGCGCCAGATACTCTACCTAGAGGACCTCCCCTACGGCAGGACGCTCTGCAGGGTACTCTGCGCCTACCTGGAGAGGCTCTTCGCGGACAAGCTTGGCGGCAGGTACCGCGTCGCCCTCGAGAGGGCGGGGCCGAACGCCTGCCTCCTCCGCGCCGCCATACTCCGCGGCCCCGAGCCTCCAGGCAGCCTCGAGGTCTCCTCGAAGCCGCCGAGCCTCGAGGAGTACCGGGCGAAGCTCCTCGAGGCACTCTCCGCGCTCCTGCATGCGACGGCGGACGCGCTCTACATGACCCTGGGCGGCAACGTCGCTATGAGCTACAGGGCGGGCAAGGAGTACGGCCGCCTAGTCGGCGCCCAGATAATGGCTGAGGGCTACGAGGCCGAGACCCCCGAGGAGGCGGTGGAGCTGATGAACAGGGGGCTCCGGGGCCTGCTCCGAGCCAGGCTCGAGGCCGGCGACACCCTCGTCCTCGAGTGGAGCAGGTTCGAGGAGATAATAGAGAAGGAGGGCCTCAAGCACCCAGACTTCGTAAAGAGGCTCGTCCAGGGCTTCATGGCCGGGATACTCGAGACCCTCCTGGGCCGCAGGGTGGACCTCCGCTCAACCACCAGGCCCAAGACCTTCAAGCTGGTGACGAACCATGCCTAAGCTCCCCCGTAAGGACAAGTACACCCTGGCCCTCGTCCCCCTAAGCGGCTGCGGGGGCTGCGAGGTACAGGCGCTACGCGCAATAGCGCTCGCCAAGGACCTGCAGGACAAGTACGAGATAGTCTACTGGCCCCTAGTGGTGGAGTCCACCAAGCTCCCCGACCACGTAGACGTCGCCATGATAGAGGGCCTGGTGAGGACCAAGGAGAACCTGGAGATGCTCCGCGAGATAAGGAAGAGAGCCACCGTGCTCATAGCGCTCGGGAGCTGCGCCAGCTGGGGCGGAATAGGCGGCACAGCAGACAGCTTCAGCGCCAGGCTCAGCATGAAGGCGATATACGGGAGGGAGGAGATACCCGAGAGCTCCGAGATGCTCCCCAGGGCCTACGCCCCAGCCGACCTCGTGCCCGTGGACTACGTTATCTCCAGGTGCCCGCCGCCCTACGAGCACATAATGCTCACCCTCCGCGCCATAGCCGAGGGCAAGCCCGTCACCACGGCGGACAGCACTGTGTGTAGCCAGTGCCCCAGGAAGATGAAGCCCATCAAGAAGCTGGAGTTCAAGCCAGGCCCGCCGGGCCCCGACGCGGACCCGGAGACATGCTTCCTCAGCCAGGGCTACCTCTGCCTCGGCAGCGTCACCACCCTGGGCTGCGGCGCGCCCTGCCCCAGGCACGGCATACCCTGCTTCGGCTGCGGCGGCCCCCACCACGAGATAGTTGAGAGACGCGACATGGACATCATAACCGCGCTGGCGAGGAAGATAGCCACCCTCGCGGGCCTAGACCCAACCAAGGACCTGGACATGGTTATAGAGAAGCTGCTGAAGGTCTACGGCGCGAGGAGGTTCTACGTGTTCACATTCGCCTCCCAGATACTCCGCGGCAAGCCCCACGGCTACGCAGTGAAGGCGCTGGTCGAGACGAGGAGGGACCCGAGCCTCCGGAAGAAGCTGGAGGAGAGGGCCAGGTTCGCCGCAGGCGAGACCGAGGAGCCCCCCTAGCCCCGCATGTTTCCCGGCACATGGCCCAATCCATGCTTAAACCCCCGTGACGTATACGTGTGTGGGGTGGTTAGTCGTGGCCCAGGTCGAGGAGAAGGAGAAGATACGCAAGAAGATGAAGAAGCTACTCATGACGCTCATAGAGGGCCATGCATTCGTCGTCTTCAAGACCAGGAACGGCGGCGAGATAGAGGACGTGCTCTACGAGGGCGTAGACACGAGGATGTTCGAGACCATGTGGATAGGCATGAACATCGACGAGCTGCCAAGGATAACCCCGATGATATGCGGCGTCTGCAGCGCCACCCACCACGTGGCGAGCGTGAAGGCGGCCGACGGGGCCCGCGGCGCCGAGGCCCCGCCCGAGGCGTGGAGGGTGCGCTACCTCATCAACATGGGCATCCACCTCAACAACCAGGCGCTGCACCCCCTGGTGTTCGGGCTGCCCGACTTCCTGCCGATAGACGTCGAGAAGAGAAGCATGTTCGCCCTCAGCCGCCACGACCCCGAGCTGGTTAGGGCTGGAGTAGCCGTCATGGAGCTTGGCCACAAGGTTGTCGAGGTCTACGGCGGCAGGGACATCCACCCGATAAACGCCATCCCCGGCGGCGTTGCGAGGAAGCCTCCCAGGGAGGAGGTGGAGAAGCTCCAGGAGCGCTTCGAGAAGCACCGGGGCGACGCAAGGCTCTTCGTAGAGAAGGGCCTCGAGATGATGCTGAACGGTAAGGACAAGATAGACGCCTACCCGCCCGGCTACAACTACATGATGGCGCTTGCCGGGCCCAACGGCGAGTACGACATAGTCAACGGCAAGGTCAGGATAATCAACCCGCAGACCGGCTCCGTTGAGGCGGAGTTCAACGACACGGGCAGGGACTACCTGCGCTTCCTCAAAGAGTACACGGTGCCCTACAGCTACATAAGGATGGTGACCACGAAGTGGAAGGCCCAGAACCCCCGGGAGGGCACCATCCACGTCTCCGCGCTGGCGAGGGCCAACGTTGTGAAGAGCTACGGCGTGGAGTGGGCGGATGAGCTTAGGGACAAGCTGGCCGAGGAGTTCGGCAAGCCCTTCCGCCACCCGTTGCTGGCGACGGCGTTCCGCCTGGTGGAGGTGGCGGCGCTCTACGAGCTGATAGCAGAGGAGGTGAAGAAGCCCATAGGCGACCCGATATACAGGCCGCCGAGCAGGGACACGGGCGAGGGCGTCGGCGTGATAGAGGCGCCGCGTGGGACGCTGATACACCACTACAAGGCGGAGGAGGGCAAGGCGACCTTCATCAACATCATAACCCCGACGGCGATAAACGCGGCGGCGATAGAGGCTGATCTCCGCAGGTTCTTCGTCGGCAAGAACCTGGGCGAGATGAGTGACAGGGAGGTCTACGCCCACGCCGCTGCTATAGTGAGGAGCTATGACCCGTGCATGGCCTGCGCGACCCACGCGGCGAGCAGGGACAGGATAGCCCTGAGGATAGTCGTGGCGGACGAGGACTGGAAGCCCATAAGGATGCTGAAGTGGAGGTGACCCCGCGTGGTCAAGATAACGATTGTCACGGATAGGTGCAAGCAGTGCCTCAACTGCGTAAGGGTCTGCACCGCCTTCGACGGCGTCTACGAGGAGGGCCCCGACGGGTACCCGGTGGTCGCTAGGCCGGAGGAGTGCGTCCAGTGCCTCATATGCCACACGGTGTGCCCCACCAACGCGATAATCCACGAGGACTACAGGGAGACAGTGCTGCTGAACCCGGATGAGAAGCTGGCGGAGCGCTACCGCAACTACATCTAGGCCCCTTCTCCCCCGCTCCTCTTTTCCCCGTGTCCGCCGCGCAGCTTCTCCTCGAGCGCCGCCAGGGCCTCCTCGTGTAGCCTCGTCCAGGCCCCGTGGCGCTTGAGGAGCGGGCGGAGCCTCTCACTGGCCAGTGTGGCCAGCTCGTTGGCGAGGTATAGTATGTCGGCGGCCGCCTCGCCCGGGCCCCGGTACTTGCTCGGCTCTAGGTCTGGGTCGGGACCGTGGTACTGGTAGTCGTGGAGGTCCAGTGCCTTGTCCACCAGGGCGCTGTAGTGCCTTAGCCCGAGGGCCTCCTCGACTAGCCTGGAGAGCTGCTTGAGCCTCGTCGCGGGCACGCGGGGGACGGCTCTCTCCCGGAGCCGGCGCTCGTCGACACGGCCCCCTAGCTTCTCCGCTCCGAGTGCTAGGAGGGAGGCGGTGAGCGCCCTTCACGCCTGGAACATCTTCCCGGCAGCGTTGCGCACCATTCCCTCTTCGAGCATAGTGAGTGCTACTGTTGCCTCCACCAGTGCCTCAGCCGCCCTGGCCGGGGCGTAGGCCGGGGGGTCCCGGCGGGGCTTGGGCAGCGGCTTCTCGAGCATACTGGTGGACGCCACTCCCCTGGGCACCCTTTTCCCCGGGAGGATGGGGGTTCCCCTGCCTTCTTCTAACTTGGTTCGCCGCCTCGGCGGGGCAATGCTTTTAGACGGGG
>JALUFI010000283.1 GCA_027043685.1 Pyrodictiaceae archaeon | reverse complement strand
GAGGTTCTCGACGCTGAGAGGGAGGAGAGGGAGAGGCGTAGGCGCCGCCGCCTACCCTACCCCACTAGCCGCGACATAGTGGAGGCCGTGGTTGAGGCCTCCAGGCTATTCGCGGGCCACCCCGACGAGTTCCCCGAGTTCGTGCTCGAGCTGCTCCGGCGTAAGGGCTTCTACGTCGGCTTCGTCACTGTTAAGCGGATATGGAGGGTGTATGAGGAGCTCGTGCGCCGTGGCGTGATAAGCGATACTCTGGGCGTCGTCTACTAGCCGTCCCCGTGCGTGCCCCGGAGGTAGCACTTGCTCCGGTGATTGAGCCCTAAGGCCTGCACATATCTACAAGTTATTAGGTATTGGGCGCTCCTCCCGTTGCTCCAGGGAGCGCTAGGGTGAAGGTAGTAATACGCCATGATGATACCTGGCTGCTGATTAAGGAGATATACGCTATCCGGCGGCAGAGCCGGAAGCGTGGCCGCAAACAGCAGAGGAGTACCAGCATCCCATATGGAATGGTCGCTGTCTCTGTCGACGAGCCACCGATTAACGGCATGAGGTACAGGGTCGAGATAGAGGTTCCCGCCACGAAGGCTACCAGGTTCGCGATAAAGATGTTCCAGGCCCCGGGCAACGCGGTGGTAGTCATAGAGCCCCACGGGAAGTCCGTTGACCGCTACATAGCCCGTATCTACGCGCCTAGCCGCGCGGAGGCGGAGAGGGTCGGGAAGCTGGCCGAGAGCGTGATTGCGCAGCTACGCACCAAGCGTGGCCGCGGCGAGGAGACGGAGGCTGGGGAGGTCGAGGAGCTGGAGGAGGAAGAGGAGGAGGCCGGGGAGGAGTGAGCGAGCCCAGGCTCTGCGAGGTCTGCCGGAGGAGGCCGGCGAGGCACCGCTGCAGGCTCTGCGGCCGCGTGGTTTGCAGCGAGGACTATGACGAGGCTCGCGGCGTCTGCAGGTTCTGCGCTGAAACGCTCTGCCAGGTGTGCAGCGAGAGACTCGCCGTCGCTAGCTGCGAGGTCTGCGGTCGCCTTGTGTGCGACGAGTGCGGGGTGCAGCTCACCCCGGTCATCTGGCTCTGCCCCAGCTGCGCCGCCAGGTTCCGGGGCGAGTGGCCTCCCCGCAGCCTTGTCCTCTCCGAGGCGCGTGAGCTAGCCTCGAGGCTGTCCCGGGTCCTGCGCTAGGTAGTCCTCGAGCCTCCCGACACGTGGCCGGGGCTCCAGGCGGCGGGGTATCAGGTGGGAGCCGTCGCAGGTCGGGGCTGTGTGTAGCTCGGGGAACCCCTCCCTGCACGTGGCGAACTCGTAGCCAAGGCTCTCAGCCAGCCTCCTAGCCCTCAGCAGTATCTCTCTCCTCAGCGCGTCGGGCAGGTAGTAGTAGCCGTGGAGCCAACGCCCCTCACGCCGGTAGAGGCGGAGGTACCTCTCCCGTAGCTCCGGGAAGGCCTCCAGGACACGCCTCAGGTTATCCGGTCTCGCCTTATACGTGGAGACCACGACGAACCGGGCGCCGGCCTCCCTGGCCGCCTCCAGCACCTCCCTAATCGAGTCCTCGTCGTCGGTGAGCTCGGGGAAGATAGGGTCAAGCCGCAGACCCACCGGGACGCCTGCCTCGTGGAGGAGGCGCAGGCTCCTCACCCTCTCCCGTGGAGGAGGCGCGCCGGGCTCGAGCCTTGAGGCGAGCCCCGTATCCATAGTGGTTATAGTCATTGTTACCGCTGCGTTCCCCCTCGCTAGCAGGTCCCGGTCCCTGGCGACGAGGGCTCCCTTGGTTATTATCAGCACCTTGTAGCCTCTGGGCAGGAGCTGCTCCAGCGTCCACCTAGTGAGGCGGTACCTCTCCTCCTCGGGCGGGTAGGGATCGCTACTCGTCGCTATGTCTATGTGGAGTCGGGGGTCCAGTATCCCGGACTCTATGTCGCGGAGCAGCCTCCTCTTGTAGTCCTTCTTTGGCGTGCTCGGCTTCACGCCTATGTAGGCGGTGGCGTAGCAGTAGAGGCAGAAGTGGCTGCACCCCGTGTATGGGTTGAGCGAGTACTTCAACGGACATGTACACAGAGGGCTGCTCCACGGGTCAAATACGTTGACTACTCGGCCGCTCCGCAGCTTCTTCTTCGCTGCTGCGTGTGGCAAGCCCCTACAGCCCTCTGGGGTACGGGCAAAGAGGACCCGGGGGCTGTAGTTGTTGGTGGCGAGTGCTAGAACTCTATGTTGGCGTGCCGCGCCTTGAGGTCGGCTTCCTTCTTGCCCAGCCGATGCATCAGCTCGACGACTACGCCGTCGAGGAACACGAGGGCAGTGTCCTCGAACAGTGTGCCGAGGGGTGCGAGGGGCTCGTGTATGCCGAGTATCTGGCGCGCGAAGTAGTCTATGTCCGGGGTTACCTTGGTGCGTCCAGGTATCTCGACGACTATGTCGGCCAGCTTCCCGAGGGGGCTGTCGGGGTAGCTGGTTATCGCGGCCACCTTCGCCTTGACCTTCTTGGCCGCCTCGGCGGCGGTTACTATGAGGTGAGTCCTCCCGGACCCAGATATCGCGACCACGAGGTCGCCCTCGCCTATGCTAGGAGTAATAGTCTCTCCGAGGACGTAGACGTTGAAGCCTAGATGCATAAGCCTCATGGCGAACGCCTTGCCCACGAGGCCGCTGCGCCCAGCACCCATGACCAGTACCTTGGCGCCCCGCTTGTACACGTCTATCAACGCGTCTATGAAGCAGTCAACCTCCTCGGGCTTAAGGAACTCGATAACCTTCCTCATGAACTCGACTATCTCACGCATAGTTGCAACGACGTACTCCAAGCGCCCCCTGCCCCCAGCTCCCAAGCCATGTAGACAGACCCGGCCCCGGCGCCCTGGCCATAAATTAAGTAGTGGTGCCGTGGCGCCCGCTTGAAAGCAACGAGCTAAAAGCTTCGGAGGCGTTGCTGGGCGTCACCCTTCTCCCGGGGGAGCAGGGGCCTTGAGCCAGGGCAGCGAGATACTGCGGCGCCGTGAGCCTGTGAACGAGTTCGCCAAGTGGCTGTACGAGGTCGCGAGGAAGTGGCAGGAGCGCTGGCTAAGGGACAAGGTGTTCGAGGCCGACCCGGACCCCGCTAGGCCGAAGTTCTTCATAACAGCTGCCTTCCCCTATCCTAACAGCCCCCTCCACCTGGGCCACAGCAGGACCTATACGATAACGGACGTCTATGCTAGGTTTAAGCGGATGCAGGGCTACAACGTGCTCTTCCCCATGGGGTTCCACTACACGGGTACTCCGATACTCACGATGGCTGAGGCTGTAGCGAAGGGAGACAAGGAGCTCATAGAGCTATTCATAGAGGTTTACGATGTCCCGCCGGAGGACATAGAGAAGCTGAAGGATCCCCTGGGGATGGCCAGGTACTTCCACCAAGATGCCAAGAATGCAATGATAGAGATGGGGTATAGTATTGACTGGCGCCGCGAATTCACTACAATAGACCCCGACTTCCAGCGCTTCGTAATCTGGCAGTACACCCGGCTCCGCGAAAAGGGCTACATTACCCGCGGCACTCACCCGGTTGGCTGGTGCCCCGTCCACAACATGCCCGTAGGCATGCACGACACCAAGGGCGACGTGGAACCCGAGATCGGCGAGTTCACTCTGATACTATTCGAGACTGGGGAGGGCTTCCTCCCCGCGGCAACCCTCCGCCCCGAGACGGTCTTCGGCGTCACCAATATATGGGTGAATCCCTCGGCGACATACGTCAAGGCAGAGGTAGACGGCAAGGTATACATAGTGAGTGAGCGTGCCGCATTCAAGCTAGGCTTCCAGCGCGACGAGGTCCGCGTCATAGAGAAGCTGCCTGGCGAGAAGCTGCTAGGCCTACGGGCCAGGAACCCAGCCACGGGTCGCATGGTGCCGGTGCTCCCCGCGTCCTTCGTGGACCCGGACACGGCAACCGGAGTCGTGATGAGCGTACCTGCGCACGCGCCCTACGACTACGTGGCCCTCCGCGAGCTGGTTGAGAAGGAGAAGGGTCTCCTGGAGAGGCTCGGCGTCTCGCCGGAGGAGCTGCGGCCCATTCCGCTGATAAGGGTTAAGGGGTATGGGGAGGTACCGGCTGCCGAGATAGTCGAGAAGATGGGTATAAGGAGCCAGGAGGAGAGGGAGAAGCTGGACGAGGCCACCAAGCAGCTCTATAGTCACGAGTACCACTATGGTGTTGTCCGCGAGGACATAGTGAGCCTTGTCTACCCCGACCTGGAGCCCGCGGCTAGGCGGTTCGCGGTCGCCGCGGTCAAGGCGTGGATAGCTGGCCGCAGCGTCCCCGAGGCAAGGGAGGCCACCTCCTCCTGGCTCTCGGCGCTCGGCTACGCCGATAAGATGTACGAGATAATGAACCGCCCCGTCTACTGCCGCTGCGGCAACGAGATAGTAGTCAAGGTGCTGAAGAACCAGTGGTTCATAGACTATGGAAACCCGGAGTGGAAGAAGCTCGCATACGAGCTCCTATCATCCATGAGGATTGTGCCGGAGGAGATGAGGAAGGAGTTTGAGAAAACCATTGACTGGCTCCGCGAGCGCGCCGTGGCGAGGACACGTGGACTGGGCACGCCCCTGCCATGGGAGAAGGGTTGGGTTATAGAGAGCCTCAGCGACTCAACAATATACATGGCGTTCTACACAGTCAACTACCTGATACGCAGGCACGGCTTGAAGCCGGAGCAGCTGACGGTGGAGTTCTGGGACTACGTGCTACACGGCAAGGGAGACCCGAAGGAGGTCTCGAAGAGGACCGGTGTACCGGTCGAGGTTCTCAAGGAGCTGCGTAGTAGCTTCGACTACTGGTACCCGCTCGACTCCAGGCACAGCGGCAGGGACCTAGTACCCAACCACTTGACGTTCTTCATATTCCACCACGCGGCGCTGTTCCCGAAGCAGAAGTGGCCGCGCCAGATAGTAGTGAATGGCTTCGTCCGCCTAGAAGGCAAGAAGATGAGCAAGAGCTTGCGCAACATCATCCCGCTGCGCCGCGCACTGAGGGTCTATGGCCCCGACACGGTGAGGGCGGCGATACTCGCCTCCGCGGAGCTCCTGCAGGACGCGGACTTCAGTGACGCCCTGGCGAGGAGCGTAATGAACCAGATGAATAAGTTCATGAGCTACGTGGAGAAGGCTGGGAAGGCTGGCGGCGAGGAGAGCGTGGCGGACCAGTGGCTGCTCAGCAGGCTCCAGGCACACATAGAGAAGGTGACTGAGGCGTTCGAGGAGCTGAGGATAAGGGCGGCCACGATAAGGCTGCTATACGAGATGGAGAGCGATGTCGAGCGCTACCTAGCGATGAGGGGGTCGCCGGGCCCCGCGCTCCGCGAATACGTTGAGACATGGACACGGATGCTGGCACCTATTGTACCGCATCTCGCCGAGGAGGCGTGGCACAGGCTGGGCCACGAGACCTACGTGTCCCTTGAGCACTGGCCAACCCCTAGCCCGGAGAAGAGGAGCCCGGAGAGCGAGCTACTCGTCGAGTACGTGGAGAGGGTGATAGAGGACATAGCGGCGATAAAGCGCGCGCTGAAGAAGGAGGCCAAGAAGGCTGTGATAGCCGTAGCTGAGCCAGGCAAGTGGGGCTACGCAAGGATAGCGGCGGAGACCGTTGCAAGAAGGGGCCAGCTACGCGACACAATCCGCAGCCTTATCGCGGCCGGGCTCAGCGGCAAGGAGGCTGCGGAGCTGGGGAGAAGGCTCCACGAGTACCTGCGGCAGCAGAGCAGCGAGTACGTAGACCTGGTCCGCAGGGTGGCAGGCTTCGACGAGAAGAAGGCACTGACTGCTCTCCTGGAGTACGTGAAGCAGCGCACCGGGCTAAGCGAGGTGGAGGTGCTCTACGAGGAGGAGGCCCGCGAGAAGATACCCAGGGAGAAAGCGAAGCAGGTAATGCCGGGCAGGCCGGCCATCTACCTGGAGTGAGCCGTGAGGAGCCCTCCTAGCCCGGTATCAAGACTTTTCCTCCATGCACCTCGACGCAGCCCTTCCTAGCCAGGCTCTCCAGGGCTTCACGCGCAGCCCTCCTATCGCCCTCGAGCCTGGCTGCGAGCACGTCCACCACGTCCCTTATCCTCGCCTCGGCTCCGAGCAGCTCCCGCAGCTCCTCCATGAGCCCGTGGGGGCATGGAGGCTCCACAGCCTCCGCTCCGCTCGGCGTGAGCCTCACGTAGGCCCTGCCGTGGCGTCCACGGAGAAGATAGATGCCTGCGCCGATATCAATGACCTCAAGCTTCTTGAGCCGGAACCTCCTGAGCACGTTGCCGGGCACACCTACGACGAAGACCGGGCTGCAGTCCCTCGGGGGTGGCAAGTAGAGGTGGACGCCACAGCACCCGGGCTCGCCGCGGCAGAGAGGGAGCCCGAGGCCATCCGCGACCATCCTGGCTAGCGCCTCAAGCAGAGGCCTAGGCCCGGAGGCGATGTAGCTCCCGGCGAGGACGGAGAGCAGCTCATCCCTCAACATGGCGCAGCCCTCCTCTAGGCATTGCGAGACGAGGGCGGGGCCCCATCGGCGTAGCTCAGCCTCCCCATAAGCCCCCTCCAGGGGCCTCGGCCCGCGTATTCTCCACACCCAGGCGGCCCCGCCCAGCGAGAATGGGCAGCCAGCACACATCCAGCCTTATTACCCTGGGTCCCCGGCTTACCGGAGAACCCTCGGCCCGGTGACTGCCCCGGGAGCTGCCGGGGCAGCTAGCTTGGATGAGCCATGGGCCGGGACGTATTCACCGCGCACCCATTCCCTCCTCAGCGCCCCTAGCCAAAGGGTGACGCGGTATTGGAGCAACTAGTGATAGTCGCCACCAGCGACGTGCACAGTCCCCGGTACCTCATGCACTACATGTCCGCCCTTGCCCGCCACAGCGACGACTGCACGGCTGCCCGCCTCGTGGTCTGGGCGGGCGACATGGTGGAGAGAGGGCGCGTCTCCGCCCTCCGCCCAGTGGTGGAGGTCACTAGACGCCGCTGCCCCTCGGCGAGGATAGTGGCTGTATTCGGCAACGAGGAGTACATGGACCGTGAGAACGAGTTCGTCCGCAGATACCCCCAGGTCGTCTGGCTCAACGATACATACATCACTTTCGAGACCCGGGGGCTAAGGATAGCGGTCTATGGTACACGCGGCGCGATAGACAAGCCCACGCCCTGGCAGAGGCGCCACATACCGGGAATAGAGCGGGTCTACGCTGAGCGTGTACGGAGGCTCAGGGAGGAGGTAAAGAGGCTGAAGAGCCAGGGCTACTACGTGATAGCCGTGATGCACTACGCGCCGACGAGGCTAACCATAGAGGGCGAGGACCCCTCAATATGGCCGTACATGGCGAGCCTTGCAATGGAGGCAGCGATACGGGACGCGAAACCAGACCTGGTAATCCATGGGCACGCCCACCACGCAAAGAGGCTAGAAGCCTGGATAAACGGCACACATGTAGTCAACGTAGCCTTCCCTGCCCGTGGAGACGTGACGATACTCCGTGTGCCGATGAGCCGGGCCGCCTATGCTGAGGCAGGAGCCGGTGACGAGTCTTCTACGGGAGGCGAGGCTCAGCCAGCCGCCACAGGGTCACCGCCCCCAAGCGGGGGCTCCGACAAGTCGGGATGATCGTCACCGCCCAGCTCCAGGAAGCCACGCCGGTCCAGGCCAATAAACCCCCGCGTCAGCAAGCCACAGCGCCAAGAGGGGGTGCGGGGCTTCATGCGCCTTATCCGTGAGCCGCGATACATAGACATCCATAGCCATGGCTATGAATACGGCGCCGAGAGGCTTCGAAGACTCCACGAGGAGCATGGACTCCTATTATTCATAGTGTCGGAGGACCTTGAGACAGCAAACAAGGTACTCCAGATAGCCAGGGATATACCAGACGTGGTTCCATGCCTCGGCGTGCATCCATGGACCGTCAACGAGCTAGGCCTGGAGAAGTCCATGTCAATGGCACACGAGGTAATCAACCTAGCCCTGGAGAACAAGGTGAAGTGCATAGGCGAGGTG
>JALUFI010000282.1 GCA_027043685.1 Pyrodictiaceae archaeon | reverse complement strand
AGCCGAGGCGGTGAAGAGGGTCCGGGAGGAGAGGAGCCGCGGCCGGGTGGTAGGTGACGGCTAGGAGGACGGGGAGGCCCTCCAGCACCGCCTCCCTGACAGTGCCGTGGAGCCTCGTCATACTGCTCCACTCCAGCCCCGCGAGACGGTACAGCGTCCTCCCCGCGTGCCTCCCAACCGCTATGACGAGGCCGGGCCTGACTAGCCTTATCTGCCTCCGGAGGTAGGGGAGGCAGGCCTCTATCTCCTCGGGCCTGGGGTCACGGTTCCCCGGGGGACGGCACTTCACCACGTTCGTGATGTAGACCTCCTCGCGCCTCAGCCCCGCGAGCCCGAGGAGGTGGTCCAGGAGCCTCCCGGCGGGCCCCACGAAGGGCCTCCCCGTCTCGTCCTCCTTCTTCCCAGGCGCCTCCCCCACAACCATCACGTCCGCGTCAAGCGGGCCCTCCCCCGGCACCGGGTTACGGCGGTAACGGTGAAGCACACACCGGGTGCACCGCGTTATCTCCTCGACGAGCCTGCGGTACTCCTCCTCCCGACCAGCCGCCGCGGCCACGCCGAGCCACACTCCCAGAGACACGCCCGGCGGGGGCCTTCAACAAGCCAAGCCCCCTGCATTAAACCCCAGGGGGCCCGGGGGGAGGGAGGAGGTGGCCTCCTTGGAGTCCAGGGCTGATGAGCCCGTCTTCCACGGCAAGATGTACCATATTGCCCTCGGCCCCGGGGATGTGCCTCCCTACGTCCTCCTGCCGGGCGACCCGGGCCGCGTCGACGAGATAGCTGGGACATGGGACACGTGGGAGCTGGTGGCGAGTAACCGGGAGTACCGGAGCGCCCGGGGCAGGTACCGCGGGGCCCCGGTAGCGGCTGTGAGCACCGGGATAGGTGGCCCGAGCACCGCGATAGCGGTGGAGGAGCTTGCAAGGATAGGGGTCCACACCCTGATACGCGTCGGCACCACTGGCGCCATCCAGGAGGACATAGAGCCCGGCACACTAATCATAGCCTCCGCCGCCGTGAGGCTGGACGGCGCGAGCAACGACTACGCCCCGCCCTGGTACCCCGCAGCCGCCTCCCCGGAGGCCGTGCTCGCCCTGGTCGAGGCGGCGGAGAGGCTCCGGGCACCCTACCGCGTCGGAGTAGTGGCCTCCACCGCTACCTTCCACCTGGGCCAGAGCAGGCCCGGGTACCGGGGCTACACGTGGAGCGAGGCGGAGAAACGCATACACGACCTAAGGGCGATGGGCGTGCTGAGCTTCGAGATGGAGGCCGCCACGATATACACGCTCGCCAGCCTCTACAGGCTACGAGCGGCCTGCGTGTGCGCAGCCGTGGCGAACCGCCCCAGGAACCTCTTCGTCAAGAACGCGGGCGTCAAGGAGGCCATAATGGTGGCCAACGAGGCCGCCAGGATACTCTGGAGGCTCGACAACCTACGCGGCGGCTACAGGCCGGAGCCCCCGAGGCCGGGCCTGCTCGCGGAGGCGGCCCAGGAGGAGTAGAGTGAGCCAGCCAAAAACACCGGGAGAGGGGAGAGGGGCTAGCCCTGCTGGCCCTGCTGCGCCATGCAGGCGCCTAGCCGCCCCGCCAGGTAGATGAGGAGCCCCAGGCCCCTCGCCACGTTCGGGTCGCTAAGCGCCTTCATCAGGCTGAACACGCCCTTAACCGGCTTCGCCTTACTCATCTCCTGCGGGTCAAGCGCCGACACAAGGCACCCAGTCATAGCCTCGACCGCGGGCTTGTACTTCCAGGGGTCGGCCTGCTTCAACCCGTTCAGCGCCGCCTCCACCATGGCGAGGGCGTGGTAGACGCGCTGGTCGCTGCTCGTGTAGAGCAGCGCCTCCTCATACTTCTCCGCGATAGTGGTCAGCATGTCCAGGAACCCGCTCTCCTTCAGCTTCGCGAGGGCCTTGAGGAGGTCCAGGAGGGCCTCCGCGGTCTTCTGGTCAAGGGCCAGCTCCTGGGGGAGGGCTCCCTCCTTCCTCTCTGCCTCGGCCACGGCTCATACACCTCCTACACGCATCCACCTGGGCTACACGCTGTGCACGAGGCGTGTGTGGAAACAACCGTTCCTGCCTAGGAGTGCTTCTTGAGCGCCTTTATCCAGCCGCTGTAGAAGCTGTACTTCAGCAGCTTTATCCAGGGATGAGTCAAGGCTATGTATGGCTTGGTCGCTGCCTTGCCGCCGGGCGCCGGCTTCACG
>JALUFI010000281.1:1876-2241 GCA_027043685.1 Pyrodictiaceae archaeon | reverse complement strand
CAACACCGGTAAGTGTCCAACAGCGCTAACCAATAGCCTCAAGCAGCCCCTAAGACTAGACATAGAGTGGGCCACCGAGCGCGTCGTGACCTGGCTACGCGCGGTGGAGAGGAGCCTCAAGCTCCTAGTCTACCTCCTCGGAGAGGACAGCCTCGCCAAGCTCCGCGGCCGCCGCAAGCTCCTCCACGCATACAACGTCGACGAGGAGGTGGCCTCCCTCCTAGGAGTCGAGCTCGAGGAGCCAGGCGAGGTTGCCTGGTACGGCGACCCACACGAGGACCCTATACCCAGAGAGGTCTACGAGAAGGCCAAGACACCCGTGGTGGGCATGGGCGGCGTCGTGCCCGGCTACACCACGCCCGCAG
>JALUFI010000281.1:0-1866 GCA_027043685.1 Pyrodictiaceae archaeon | reverse complement strand
CGCCCGCAGAGAGGCCCCTGGACCTCCTACGCATAGAGGCCGCCCAGGTCACTCGCCCACCCGTGGACCCGTACCGCGAGGAGATAGACATCTCCGTCCGGCTCCCTGACGGCACCATCTACGAGGCCCCGGTGACGGTTCCCTGCATAGACGAGGCCCTGGTGGAGGCGGCGGAGGGCCTCGGCTACCCAACCGAGTGCGGCCTCATGGAGCGCCCCGACGCGGCCGCGATCCCTCCTGGGGCGGAGCCGCCGCCCGGGGTGCGCCTAGTGCTTGTTGATGAGAGGCTCCGCGGCCTTGGTGGGAGGGCCAAGCCCTGGCTAGAGGAGTGGGTCGTCCACCTCGACGACGAGTACTGGAGGGACGGGATAAGGGATACCGTGGCCATAGCCGCCCTCGGCGACTTCAGGAACGCGGCCGACGTCTACAAGCTGGTCGCACTCGGCGCTGACCTGGTCTCTGTGAGGAGGGCCTTCCGGTGGCTAAGCCGCCGCCTCGGCGGCATGGATGTGGACAGGAGGAGGGAGGCCTACGAGAACGCCCTCATAGAGCTCGGCTGGGAGCTGCGTCTCCTAATGGGTGCGGGCGGGTTGACGAGCTACGAGAGCCTCCAGGGCAACCGGTGGCTCCTCCGCAGCCTCGACGGCAGGGTGGCACGTATGCTCGAGGTCGCCCTCGCCGGGCGCTAGGAGCCCCATAGCCATGGAGGGCCCGCGGGAGGTGGTGTAGCTGTGTGCGGGATAGCCGGCCTCGTAAGCCTCGACGGCTCCAGGCTCCCCCTGGCGCTCGTCCTCCGGAGCCTCGAGGCGATGAGGGAGAGGGGCACAGAGCACGGGGCGGGCTTCGCCGCCTATAGCCCGGAGCCCAGCGGCTACGTGAGGCTACGCTTCTTCGCCTCCCAGGACGGCGGGGATGAGGCCGCCGGGCTCCTTGACGGCTACCTCGTCGAGGGCCCGAGGCTCCTGGCGAGGCTCGGCCACGGCATCGCCGCCTACGAGGCGCTGCTCGGCGACTACCCGCCCCCGAGTCTCCTCAACCGCATAAGGGTGCTGCAGGCCTCGAGGAGCCTCGAGGTGTGGAAGAGCATCGGCTGGCCGAGGGACGTCGCCAAGGTCTACGGGATAGAGGGCGTCGAGTCCAGGGCGGTGATAGGGCACACGAGGTACCCAACTAACAGCCCCGGGTTCCAGCCCTGGCTGGCCCACCCCTTCACCTACGGCGAGACCGTGATAGTTCACAACGGCGACCTCAGCAGCTACGGCAGCAACAAGAGGCTCATAAGCTACTCCCTCGGCCTAACCGGCTTCACCGGCAACGACAGCGAGGTAATCGCCTACCTCATAGAGATGCTGTACCGCGACGGCCTAGGCCCCGCAGACATAGTGGACGCGCTCGTGTACGGCAGGGGTGTGCGCTGGGCGAGGCTCGACGGCCCCTACGCAGTCATATACATCCACGGCGACCCCCGCGGCCCGGTCTTCAGCGCCTTCGTTGACAGGCATCACTTCCGGCCCCTCTACATAGCGATGAGTGACAACGCCGTCTACGTTGCAAGCGAGGCTGCAGCCGTGAGGGAGATGGCGCCGGGTCTCCCGGTGGCAATGCTGCGCGGCGGCGGCTACATAGTAGTTTACCCCGACGGCGAGGTGGAGGCCCGCGGCGTAACCGACGTCTTCACCATCCCCCACCCGGAGCCCCCCAACTGGGCACTAGACGCCTCAAAAATGAACAGGGTAGAGCTCAACAACGCGCTGGCCAAGATGCTGGCTGAGAGGGGTTACGCGGCCGCCTACAACCTCCGCGGCCACCGCTACGTGGCCAACGGCCTCGGCCCCGGCAGGCTAGAGCTATGGGGCACAGTCGGCA
>JALUFI010000280.1:1626-2249 GCA_027043685.1 Pyrodictiaceae archaeon | reverse complement strand
CGCGTCCACCTCAACTATGCTTGCCTCTCCCCTGGCGACGGTCCAGCAGGCCTCGTTCATAATCCTGGCGAGGATACGGTTAACAATGAAGCCCGGCACGTCCTTCTTGACCACGACGGGCTGCTTGCCCATCCTCTTCGCCAGCTCAACAGTGGTCCTCACGGTCTCGTCGCTGGTCTCCCTGCCCTTGATTACCTCTACGAGGGGCATAAGGGGCGGCGGGTTGAAGAAGTGCATGCCGACGACGCGGTCAGGTCTCTTGGTGGCGGCGGCTATCTCGGTTATCGGAAGGCTGCTCGTGTTGGTGGCTAGTATCGCGTGCTCGGGGGCATGCTTGTCGGCGAAGGCGAAGAGCTGCTGCTTCCAGTCAAGCCTCTCCGGTATAGCCTCTATCATGAAGTCCGTCTCCCGCAGCACCCTGGCGAACTCCTCGCTGTAGCTCCCATCCGGGTTAATGCTGACCACTGTGCGTATCCTGGCCATGACCTCGTCCGGGGACTCGCGGAGCTGGCCCTTCTCGTAGAGCTTGCCCAGGCTCCACCTAATCCTCTCAAGCGCCTTGTTCAGTATCTCCTGGTTTATGTCGGCGAGCCACACCTGGAACCCGGCAGCCGCAGCCACCT
>JALUFI010000280.1:0-1616 GCA_027043685.1 Pyrodictiaceae archaeon | reverse complement strand
TATGCCGTGCCCCATGGTGCCGGCGCCAACCACGGTTATCGTCTTAATCCTCTCAGCCACAGCGCTCCACCTCACACCTAGGCCGCTCGGTCTCCGAGAGAAACACTAGCCATGGAGCCGGGATAAATAGGCGAGCCACGCGGTATCAACCAGGTAAGACCAGGCCCCAGTGGAGGCAAGGAGCCCACGTGACCAGCAGCAGCCAAGAGGCGGGAAGATAGACCCGGGCCAGGCCGCCGGAGGGAAAGGAGAGGCCCCCGGTGGAGGGGCGAGGAGGAGCCACTGAGGGAGGAAAACACGCCTGGGGGAGGGGGCTAGGTCATCTGTATGCTTAGGCCGAAGAGGTTCTTGAGCAGCTGCCTTATTATGGTTAGGCGCTGTATGTCGTTGGCGCCCTCGTATATCGTGGTTATCAGTGCGTCGCGGAGGTAGCGCTCCACGCCGGTCTCTATGTCTACGCCCACTCCGCCGTGTATCTTTATCGCTAGGTTCGCTATCTTCTCCGCTACCTCGGTGGCGTAGGCCTTCGCGAGGCTCGCGGCTATTATGAAGCGCTTGTCCCCCCTGTCGGCCAGGGTGGCGCTCCAGTAGGTGAGGAGCCTCGCAGCCTCGAGCATCATCAGCATGTCGGCGAGCTTGAAGGCTATGCCCTCGAAGCTGATTATGGGGCGCCCGAAGGCCTGGCGCTGGAGGGCGTAGTTGAAGGCCTTCTCGAAAGCCCCCTGCGCTATCCCGACGGCCTGCGCCGCTATCCCTACACGGGTGTGGTCGTAGGTGGTCACGATAACCTTGAAGCCCTGGTCCACGGGGCCCACGATGTTCTCCGCCGGGACCTTGACCTCGTCTAGGATTACCTCGTGTGGCCTCTCGCCGCGGAGCCCGGTGACGTTGAACCTCTGGCCGACCTTGAGGCCCGGCGTGTCCCTCTCGACTATGAAGACCGTTATGCCCCACCAGCGCTTGCCCTCCTTCGGCGGACTCGTCCTCGCGGATACCACGAAGTAGTCGGCCTTGTCGGCGCCGGTGATGAATATCTTCCTGCCCGTTATCACGTAGTGGTCGTTGACCTTCTTAGCCCTGGTCTGTATCGCTGCCACGTCGCTGCCGCAGCAGGGCTCCGTGTTGGCGTGGGCGGCGAACTTCTCGCCCCTCGCCACGGGGACCACGTACTTCTTCTTCTGCTCCTCGGTGCCGAAGAGGAGTATCGGGGTAGTGAACAATGCGCGGACAGCGATGGCGGTGCCGACAGCGGGGCTGACCCTGCTAATCTCCTCCATCAGTATGGCCTCCATCACGTGGCCGCCGCCCTGGCCACCATACTCCTCGGGTATACCCACGCCGAAGAGGCCAAGCTCCTTGGCCTTCTCGAATATCTCGTCGGGTATCCGGTCAGTCTTCTCTATCTCCATCGCCCTGGGCTCAATGTACTGCTCCACGAACTGCCGGACAGCCTTCCTGAACAGCTCGTGCTCCTCCGTCAGCTCAACCTTGAAGTCCTCTATGCTCTCGAAGGGGAACACGGCGAGCCACACCCCGCCTGGGCTACGCGTGCTACTCTAGAGCCGAGGGGCCCGGGGTAAAATGGTGGGGCACCGCCGGGGCCCTCGGCTCTAGAG
>JALUFI010000279.1 GCA_027043685.1 Pyrodictiaceae archaeon | reverse complement strand
GGGGCCAGTGGAGGCCAAGGGACGTCGAAAACAAGGAGAAGCTACGGGAGCTCATGGAGCCCGTCTACAGGGAGGCGGGCGAGTGGCTCCGCTGGGCCGAGAGGCGGAGCGCACAACTAGAGGCCTAAGCGCTACACTCCTCGCCCATTCCCTCCTTCGCTCATCTTTGCTTCTCCGGGACCGGCTCTAGGGATAAGGAAGGGAAAGGACCCGCTTCTCCGAGCCTTGAACCATGCGGCGGTTAAGGAGCCCGGGGTTAGGGCTTGCCGCTTCTAGTTGAAGTAGGGGATGGAGTGTGATGGAGTGGTTAGAAGCGGGGGTGGTGGACCGGCCGGGATTTGAACCCGGGACCTCTCGGGTGCAAGCCGAGCGCTCTTCCAGGCTGAGCTACCGGCCCACCCCTGCAGGGGCAGGGGGAGTCATGTAGGCCCGTGGGCTGCGGGGCCGGGGTCTTATCCCTGTCGCCCCGCTGACCGTGCTGCCAGCTCCCTGAGCTTCTCCGCTGCCTTCTCTGCCAGCTTGTCTATCCTGGGGAGCCTTGCGGGGTGGGCTGCGTGGAGGGTGATGATCGCTTCTCCCTGCTCGGGGTCGTAGGCTACGTCGTACTCGTCCACGGCCTGGGCTTCCTCCAGCACTGTCTCCTCTAGGGCTGCCTCTGCGTCGGCCTGGTCTAGGTGCTTGGGGGCCTCTAGCGTCGCCTCCAGCTCTGCTCCGTCGGGGCTCGCGTCGAGGACTACCTGTATCGCCCAGGGCGGCTCCAGGGCGATGATTATCCTTGGCCCATACGGGTCTATCTCTAGCCTGGTGAGTGTCCCGGGGTCTAGGCCGAGGGGGTCTAGGAGGCGCCGGAGCGCCTCTAGGACCGGGGTGCACGGGTCACGCGTCATCTCCGTGTCTTCACCCCCATAGTAGCTGGGTTATGCTGCGCAGCTCTGCCTCCAGTGTCTCGTAGAGTGTTGTGAGTCCCCGGTCTAGGCCTTGGAGGGTGTTCTCCACCGCTGCGGGGGCGGCGTGGCTCGCCGCTATGAGTGCTGCTAGGAGGGCCGCTGCCACGGCTGCTGCGCGGAGCATCGGCTTGCCGCCGCGGCCGCGGAGGATGCTGTCCATGAGCCTCTTCGTGGCGGCGTAGGCTATCCATGCCAGGCCAGCGGCGAGCCCCGCCACCGCTGCTGCCGCTACCCCCGTGGCCCCTCTTGCCGCCTCGCGGGTGGCGAGGACAGCCGCGTAGGCCGCCGCGGCCGCGACTGGGGCGTAGGCGGCGTAGCCGGCGGGGGAGAGGCCCTCCCAGAGCTCATGCCCCGTCGCTGCGCGGAGCGCTAGGCGGCGCAGCCTCCTCCTCGCCTCCGCCGCTGCCTGGGCCGCGGGGGCTGCGAGGAGCTGGATGAACCCAGCCGTCCTCGTGAGCAACGTGTGGGCGGCCGCGGCTGCGAGGGCCAGGAGCGCCGCCCTGCCGGCCACTGTGCCGGTGAGCGCGGAGACTAGCTCTGTGTAGACGCCGAGGCCGCTGGGCGCCCAGGCTGAGGCCACGAGGCCGCCGAGCCAGGCGAGGGGCGCCGCGAGCCCCGCCGCGAGGAGGATGAAGACGGCCTCGTTGAGCGCCGCCCTGGCGTAGCCCGCTGGGCCTGGCTGCTCCAGCTGCGAGGCGGAGGCCAGGTGGAGGTAGACCTCGTAGAGCAGGGAGGCGCCGGCGGCGAGGGCTGCGAGGAGCAGGGGGTTGGCGCCGGCCACCGCGCCGGGGGCGGCGAGGACCGCTGCGAGGGCGAGCCCCGCGCCGGGGGCGCCGGCGGCGACAAGGAGCGCGGAGGCCGCGGCCACGGCGGCTGGGAGCAGCTTGGCGGCCACGGCGGCCGCGGGGTGCCCCGTCGCCTCGAGGAACCCGGCTGCCCAGGCCGCGAGGGGGGCGGAGGCGGCGTAGGAGGCGAGCCCCGCGTAGGCGGCTGAGAGGAGCAGCATTAGCGCGGAGAGCCTGGCTACACGGGGCGCTAGGGAGCCGCCGCCTCTAGGAGCCATGTCTGCCTCGCACCCCCCTTCTCGGGCACCGGGACCGCCCCGGCCTCGCGGGCGGCGTGGGCGAGCACCGCGTTGACCGCGGCGTAGGGCTTCTCCCAGCCGCGTGGCGGCGCGGGCAGGGGCGCCAGCACCACCAGCCTGGAGGCCAGGGGTGATAGCAGGCTCCTCAGCTCAGCGGCCCGGGCGCCGCAGCCGCCGCAGAGCGTCGTCACCGCCACGGCGAGGCCGGGCCTCCTCGGGCCGAGGAGGCCCGGCC
>JALUFI010000278.1 GCA_027043685.1 Pyrodictiaceae archaeon | reverse complement strand
CTGGCTGCCGGGCCCCGGCTCCTCGGCCTCCACAGCTGGAGCGGCGTCATAGTGGTCGTCAAGAACCCCGCCCTCGTGGAGAACCTCACCAGGTACCTCCGCAGCGTCTACAGCGACCGCGTCGCCGTAATCTCGCTCGTAGAGATATCCAAGGTAGTCGCCTCCATAACAGCGGCGATGAGGTTCGTGACCATAGCCGCCGGCAGCGCGGCCTTCGCTGTAGCGGTCACCGGGGTGGCGGCTACCATGATAACCAGCGTGATGGAGAGGACGAGGGAGATAGGCGTGCTCAAAGCCATAGGCTTCACGAACACCGAGGTAATGGCCTTGATTCTGCTGGAGGCTGCTCTGATGAGCCTCCTGGGCGCAGCCCTGGGCATAACCGTGGGGGTCGCGGCTGCCCACGTGCTGGCCGAGAGAGGCATGACCATCCAGGGCGCGCAGAAGATAGTGATAAGGGCGCCTCCCCAGATAACCCCCGAGATGCTGATAGGGACACTCATCGTAACCGTGCTCGTCGGCGTAATGGGAAGCCTCTTCCCCGCATACAAGGCCGCGAGGATACCCCCGGCGGTGGCGCTCCGCTACGAGTAGCCAAAAGGGGAGGCAACTAATGAAGGGGCTGCCACGCCGGCGCCAGTGGGGCAGCAGGGGGCCTTGAGCAGGGAGTACCGCGGCAAGCGGGTCGTGGTCTGGCCTGCCTACCTGGACGCCTCCCTCTCCAGGGGCGAGGGCAGGAAGCTCCCCAGGAGGGAGGCGGTGAGGAGGCCGAGAATAGAGGAGATAGTGGAGGCCGCTGAGAGGCTGGGCCTCAACCCCGTGGTGGAGGAGGCCGAGTACCCGAGGCGCTGGTGGGAGCAGCGCAGGAGGGTGGTCGTCGACAAGATGGGCTCCAAGCTGGAGACGCTGCGCGCAATCGCCGCCGAGATAAGGAGGCTCCGGGAGAGGAGGAGGCCCGCCTAGCGGCACCGCAACAAGCGTTAAACCAGGCCAGGCGGCTCCCCGGCCTGGCCTCAGGGGTGCTGGGCCCTATGCCGATCAACGCTCTATGGGCGGGCCTCGGCCTCGCAGTGACCTTCGCTGTGAACATCGTCGCCGGCTACTGGAGGGCCTACGCGAAGAGGACGCGTAACAGGCTGGAGTGGTTCCTCGCCGTCCACGCCCCGGTGCCACTGGTCGCGGTGCTGAGGCGGCTCGCGGGCGCGGGGCTCAGCGGCCCAGGGCTATGGCTCCTCGCCGCCTTCATAGCCGCGTACTTCACGGGGCAGCGGGTGGGCGGCATGCTCCACGGCTACGCCGCGAGGCGGCTCGGGGCGCCCAGCAGGTTCCTTGTCCGCGACCTCGCCTACCTGCTCCGCAGCGGCTCCGCGGCGTAGACCACGCGGCCGCCCACGATGGTGGCAAGGGTCTCTGTGCATTTTCTCCACATGAAGTATGGCACTAGCTTCGCCTTGCTCTCGGCCGGCGCCCCTATCCTCCCCCATATGGGCTCCAGCACCGTCACCGAGGCGGGGCAGCCCGGCGACAAGCACCTCCTGGCGCCGAGGAGCAACGCCGGCCCCGTGGAGGCCAGGCGGGCGTACCCCAGCCAGTCAAGGGCCCCCGCCCCTACGAGGCAGCTCAGCACATGGGGCCACGCCTCGAGCCACGCGATGCCCGGGGGGCAGGCCAGGGGGTCACCGCTCTTCTCCCGCGGCGTGTGGGGCGCGTGGTCGCTCGCCACCGCGTCCACGGCGCCCTCCAGGAGGAGCTTGAGGAGCCCCATCCTCTCCCCGGGGCCGCGGAGAGGCGGGTTCACCCTGTAGAGGCAGCTGCCGCGCCTAGGCGCCTCCATGAAGAGGTGGTGCGGGGTAACGTCTACCGTGGCGCCGCTCCTCTTCGCCGCCTCCACAGTGGACGGGCAGCTCGCGTGGGTCACGTGGAGCCTGGCGCCCCCAAGGGCCCCGGCCACGGTCTCCACCGCTGCGGCCTCCCAGTGGCAGCCCCGCGGCCCGTTCCTCGCCCATGGGTCCTCGGGGTCGCCCCTCTCCGCCTCCGGCAGCTCGGGGTGCAGGACAACGAGGAGGCCGTCGCGGGCAAGGGCCTCCTCCACTGAGGGCCAGCGCTCCCCCAGGTCGCGGGGATAGACCTTGAGCCCCGCGACGCCCGGGAGGCCGAGGAGCTCGCGGAGGCGCCTCGGGTCCCTCGGCACAGCCGCGTACACCACAGCCTCTACGACGGCGTCCCTGCGGAGCCTCTCCAGCTTCTCCAGCAGCGCCTCCCTGGTGTCCAGCC
>JALUFI010000277.1:1647-2290 GCA_027043685.1 Pyrodictiaceae archaeon | reverse complement strand
TTACTGAGTTTCCTTATTATCCCACCTTCGCTGGGTGATGGCCTTACTCTGGCTTCTACCTGCCTGAGGACCTCCAGTCTCTGGGGGGCTGGGAGCTGGAGAAGCATGCCAGCTATAGTATCCACTAGGCGGTCAAGTGCAGCACTCATTTCCTGTGCCCCCTCTCGGGTAGGGGGCCTCTGTGCTGCTCTGGCTGCCCTGCAGGCCTCAATGGTGGCCACAGCAGGACCACCCTACAGCGCAGTCAGGATTATCTTGTCCTCGAGGACCTCGACTAGGACGTACTCCGGCCTCCCGATCTCCTCCCACGCACCCTTAGGGACAGGGAGCATGACACTGCCCCGGCTGGCGAACTTCTTTGCATGTATCTCGCCAGCCGGGTCATGTACATAGATGAGCGACTTAGAGGAACGATCTATCTGAAGCGTGTAACGACCTTCAAGGCTTGAAGGTATGCTGACAGCTAGGCTTCTTCCACGCCTTGTGACCTTACGTATAATGCTTGCCTTCTCACCTACGGCGAGTTTCTCTGCTTCTTTGAGTACTTTTAGTCTCTGGGGGAGGGGTAGCGGTTCTAGCATCCTCGCTATGGTCTCTGCCAGGCTCATTTCCTGTGCCCCCTCTCGGGTAGGGGGCCTCTGTA
>JALUFI010000277.1:0-1637 GCA_027043685.1 Pyrodictiaceae archaeon | reverse complement strand
GCAAGGAAGACAAGGGCGGCGACAGCCCGGCGCCCCAAGCCCCCTACACCAGGACTCAGGCAGGCTCCACCACGATCCTACCATCCTCCACACGGACACGCACATAGCTCGGAGAACCGATCGCCTCGTAAGCCCACTTAGGAACAGGGATACGTATAGCCGTGCCTGATTTACGCACCCTAACTTCTCCCTTCATATTGCGTTCGTAAACAAGTACCTTGCCCTCCAAACGGAGATTGTACTCGCCAATTAGACCGCTAAAGCGTACAGGCATCGCGATGGCAAAGGCTCTTCCCCATCGATGCAGCTTCCTCAAGATCTCCTTCTCGCTGCTAACCACCGTCTCGGTTTCAAGAACGAGTTTCTCTGCTTCTTTGAGTACTTTTAGTCTCTGGGGGAGGGGTAGCGGTTCTAGCATCCTCGCTATGGTCTCTGCCAGGCTCATTTCCTGTGCCCCCGGTTTAGGCTCGGGGGCCCGTATCACCTTATGGGCTTCCGCGGCCATGCTTTCCCAGCCCTGCTCCTGTGGAGTGGGAGGGGAAGGCCCGCGGGTTGGAGCCGCCGCCGGGATTCGAACCCGGGACCTCCGCCTTACCAGGGCGGCGCTCTGCCGGCTGAGCTACGGCGGCGTCTCAGGGAGAACGCCGCGTGATTCCTCGGGCTAAGTCTTTTGCGCTCCGGATTTGAAATATAAGGTGTGTGAGCACTTATTGCCTTCCGCAACGCTGCCTACCGCGGTGAAGCTGCATGATATTTGCTGCGGCTGCCGCGCTGAACGCCAGCACTACGAGCTTTGCGGAACTAATCACAAAGATAATGTCTAACCCTACTGCAGCCGTCGCCGTAGCGATACAGTTCCTCCTTGGCCTCGCCGCCGGCTACTATACCGCGAAAATAGCGAAGTACGTTGTCGGACTTGTAATAGTCTTCATTATAGGTGCCTTGATAGGCGCGTGGGGTACCGCGGGCTCAGTAGAGAGCGCGGTCAAAGAGATTACGAGGAACTGGGAGCAGATTAAGCCCCTGATATGGCAGCTTGTACAGGTAGTGGGAACGATTCTTGTAGGACCCACTGCTCTGGGGTTCTTCGTCGGCCTCGCGCTGGGTGTGCTGAGGCGGTGACGCTGCTTTGAGGCTCCGGAGGCCTACGCCTAGAGAGGTTGAGGTGCTGCGTGGGATAGCTAACTATCAGTTCGGCTGGCCCGCTGGCGAGGCGTTGATAACTGATGAGGTTACTGTGGGTGTTTCTCCGGCGACTAGGCGTATCCGGGAGATCTATGGCGATGAGGGTTTGTTGGCCGTTCTCCGGGCTCATGACTATTTCTATTCACTTTCTCTCGCGGGTGCTGCTAGGCTGCTGCGTGTCTTTCCGCGGCCGCGTCTACGCGCGGTTGTAAAGACCCCGATTGCCTCCAAGAGCATTGGATGCAGCATGGTTGTTGATGTCGACCCTATGCTCTATGCGGGGGAGGAGGTAATCGTTGTCGACGAGCATGACTCGTTGCTCGGTGTTGGCCGTCTCAGGCTCGCGCCGAGCGAGATACGTGAACCTTTTTGCAGAGGCGAGGCCGTGAGGCTTAGGAAGCTGGCGAGGTAGAGCCGGGGATGTATAAGACGTACCGTTATCGGACTATACG
>JALUFI010000276.1 GCA_027043685.1 Pyrodictiaceae archaeon | reverse complement strand
CCCAAGCCTCTCCACTAGCTCCGGCTGCAGCACGCTGAACCAGACGCGGCCTATCACGTTAGCCGAGGAGAGGGCCCGGTAGTAGCGGTAGAGGTACCGGAGCCTCAACTCCAACCCGTCCGCGAGGCCGGCGTACTGGTCAACATCACGCATAGATGCGGCTGTCCTAATTGCCTGGCGCAGCTCCTTGAAGGTTATCAATGGGTTCGCGTCGAGCGCGGCTATGATGACGTAGGCGAGCAGCGCTGTCCGGATACGGGGCCGCTGGTACTCCAGAAGCTCGCGTAGCTTAGCACCCCGGGCCTCTATGCTCTCCGGCGTATAGTCGGTTGTACCCTCGCAATCCATGACCGGTACGTCTATCGCGTCGAAGCACTTCTCGCCCCACGCATAGACCTCACTATAATCTATGCCCTCCACCTTGTACCAGGCAACCATGCTTGTACCATCCGGGAACACGTAGATGAATTGCACGAAGCCGGCGAGGGGCAGATCGGTCTCCCTCGTGTCGCTGGACTTCATGAGCTTCTTTGCGGTGTCCATGTCACGCTTTATACAGACGAGCGTTGAGATCTCTAGGGGCTCCAGGAACTTCTGGTGCAGCTTGTACGGCATCTGCTCCGCGAGGCGCCTCAGGTAATAGTACTTTGAGTTCTCTTTAAGACCGGGTACCCTCTCTACACGGAAATCGTAGCAGGATAATAGCCGGGCAATCTTGATAAGCTTGTTTTCTCGGCGCAACGCCTCTGCCCACGCCTAGTGGTGTATCCTGCTCTTTTAACCTTCAACGGAAGATGGCATGGAGATGCTCTTCCCGTTCTAGAGAAAACCGGCGAGAGCCATGCGGGGTCTGAAGAAGGTGGGCGCAAAGCTCCTAAACCTGCTCTCCAGGGAGGAGGTCCGCATAGCCATAGTGCTGGCTGCGGCCCTGGCCCTGAAGGCCATAGGGACCCAGGCCAAGATAATAGACGACCCTGCTGCCTAACCGGCCAGCGGGTCGGTTGGTAGTCGCGTCCCACGGGTAACTCCCGTCTTTTTCCCTTGAAGGCTTTCTACTCGTCCTTCCAAGCGGCCCCGTCTCCCCTTGTGATGGATGGTTGCTTCTCCTCGCCGTATTCTCTGGCGTCTTGGCTGCCTGTTGGCATGGCTGCTGGCTGGGTGTGGGTTGCTGCTTTTATTGGGTTCCTTGGGGGTGGGCGGCGCGGGGCTAGGGGCGCTATGGGTGTACTGGAGGCTCTGGCTGCTGTCTCGAAGTACATCCCGGCGGTGGAGAAGCCTTCGCGGACGCCGCCGCTTCCTACGAGGCTTATGTGGACAGCGTTGACCGTGATACTGTACCTAGTGATGAGCGAGATACCGTTGTACGGCGTCTACGGTGTTCAGCAGCAGGGGCAGGGCGGGTTCGCGCTCGCCCAGATGCTGCTTGGCATGAACTTCGGGTCGTTGATGACGCTGGGTATAGGCCCCATAGTGACAGCTGGCATAGTGCTAGAGGTGCTGGTGGGCGGCGGCCTAATAGAGCTTGACCTCACTAAGCCTCATGACCGAGAGGTGTTCATGGGCGCGCAGCGTACGCTGTCAATAATCTTCGCCTTGCTGGAGGCCGCTGCCTACGCGGTTGGCTGCCGGTTCTGGATGAGTACACTCGGGGCAGCCGGCACGTGCCCGGTGAGTGCCTGGGTAAAGCTGCTCGTCGTGCTGCAGCTCACATTCGCGACGCTGCTGCTGATGTGGTTCGACGAGATGGTGCGCAACGGATGGGGTATTGGCAGCGCGCTGAGCCTCTTCATAGTAGCGAACGTCGCTAAGGGTATGGCTTGGCAGTTCGCCGGCCCGGTGAGGCTCCGCGAGAACCAGTACTATGGCTGGCTGGTCAACGTTATCGAGAACCATGATCCCAGCATACTTAGGCTCGGTCTACCAGACCTAGTCGGGTTGATCGCTACTATAGCTATAATAATGATACTTACGTACTTCCAGCTGATGAGGGTCTATATACCGGTTACTAGCCCGAGGTACGGCAGCATCAAGACAAGGATACCGCTGAACTTCATATACGTGACCAACATACCTATACTGTTCGTCGCCATAGTTGTAGCTGATACGCAGGTCTTCGCGCAGATGGCGCAGGCGACGCTCGGGCCCGACAACATACTGGCGAAGAGCCTCATGTTCCTCTACCGCGACGTGCTGAGGCCGCCGCGCGGCCTGCTGATGACGCTGCAGGAGCCCCTCCACACGCTAGTGTTCGCTATCTCGTGGCTTATACTGGGTCTACTGTTCGGCTTCATCTGGGTCGAGATAGCCGGGCTCAGCCCGAGGCAGCAGGCAGAGAACCTGATAAAGTCGGGTATGGAGCTGCCCGGTGTGCGTAAGAACGTGAAGCTGTTGGAGAAGATACTGGCGCGCTACATCTACCCCCTGACTGTGATAAGCTCGCTGCTGGTGACGCTGATAGCGATAGTTGCCGACATCTTCGGCGCCTATGGCTCGGGGAGCGGCCTGGTGCTGCTGGTGGGTATAGTGTACAGCTTCTACGAGACGCTGATGTACGAGAGGACGCTGGAGATGTACCCGATGCTGCAGAGGCTGATAGGGAGGTAGCCCGAGGAGCCGCTCCACATTTTTCCCTCCCACGTCCCCGTTGCTGCTCCTCTCTTCTCACTGGGGGCTGGGTCTTGGCGGTGTACCGTAACCCCTTTGTCACCGTTATCGTGACCGGCGTCCCCGGCGTCGGGAAGACGACTGTGCTGGGCAAGGTTAGGGAGATGCTTGAGGCGGAGGGCGCCAAGTTCCTCATAGTGAACTTCGGCGACTACATGTTCTCGGAGGCGTCGCGGGTCGGCTGGGTCAGGCACCGGGATGAGATGAGGCATCTCCCGTTGCTCAGGCAGCTCCAGCTCCAGGGGATGGCGGCCAAGGCTATACGGGAGGATGCCGAGAAGAGGCTGGGCGAGGGCGGCGCACTCCTCGTGGACACTCACGCTGTTATCAAGACCGCTACGGGGTACTGGCCAGGGCTCCCCGAGGCCGTGGTTAAGGAGCTGAGGCCGGACAGCATAGTGCTGCTCGAGGCGCCGCCGGAGGTCATCCTCGAGAGGCAGAGGAGGGACAAGACCAGGGTCCGGAGCGACATCGGCGGCGTGGAGGCGATAAGGGAGCTGCTAGACATGGCCCGGGTCGCAGCGATGGCTAGTGCTGTCCTGGTGTCGGCGAGCATATTCCCGGTGGAGAACGTGGAGGGTCGGCCGGAGGAGGCGGCGTCGAGGATAGTTGAGCTCGTGAAGAGGCTGCGGTGAAGCCCTCCTTGGCGCTCGGCGTCCTAGGGCTCGAGGTCTACCTCGTGGCTCTCAGCCTCGGCGTCCTCGTCGTAGCCGACCTGGGGTTCGCTGTTTTCCTGGGAAGGGAGTATCTCGAGGCGAGGGCCGAGGCCGAGACCCTGGCCAGGGAGCTGAGGGGCGGGGGGCTGAGCAAGAGGGCCGCGGCGAAGAGGCTCGCCCGCCTAGAGTCCGCCAGGGCTAGGCTGCGCAGGCTCGGGGTGGCGAGGCTCCTGGTCCTCGGCCCCGCCTACGCGGTTGCAGCGGTGCTGAGCCTCGCCTACGCGGTGCCGCTGCCCGCCCCCTGCTGCATCCCGGGGCTCACGGTCGAGGTCAAGGGCGTCTGCGTGACTACGAGCGCGCTGCTGGTGGCGCTTGCGTTCCTCGCGGGTCTGCCCCTTGTCCAGGAGGAGGCTGTGCTGCTTCTGCTCGCCTCTAGGAGGCGGGGGCGCCCTTCTTAAAGGGGGCCGGGTTGTCTGGCGCGGCTTTTCCCCGGGGAGGAGGACTGGGCTATGCCTAGGCCGAGGCATCGTAGCAGGAGCTTGAGGAGGGTCCATGTGAGGCTCCCGGGCGGCGACACGGTTGTGCACTACGAGAAGAGGAGGCCGGGGCCGGCCCGCTGCGCTATATGCGGCAGGCCGCTCAACGGCGTGCCCAGGCTCCGCCCGGTGGAGCTGCGGAAGCTGCCGAAGACCGCTAAGAGGCCGGAGAGGATGTACGGCGGCGTCATCTGCCCCGACTGCCTGGCGAAGTTGTTGAAGAAGACTATCCGGGGCCAGGTGCTGCAGAGGCTGCAGGAGGCTAGGCGGGGCGCGGCCGCCGCCCAGCAGGGGGCGGCTACCGCGTAGCCTCCTCGACGAGTATTTCTATGAACTCCTCGGGCGCCATGTCGCTCGGGGGGTTCAGGGCGTAGCAGAGCAGGGCACCGAAGAACATCCTTACCCTCACCTTCTCCTTGGCACCGGTTGAGCCGTAGGCCGCCTCCGCTATCTCTGCGAGCAGCTTGCCGCAGAGCCCCTCGACTCCTCCAGGCACAGCCTCCCGGCCAGCCATGACGCGGAGGAGGAGGTGCCTCATCTCCCGGCTCCGGTACTTCTCCAGGTAGCGGCGCGCTATGCAGCGCAGCAGCTCCGCGCCCCTAAGCCCCTGGGATATGCAGGTCTCCACGACGTCGACGGGCAGCGCCTTTTCCACTACCTCGCGGAGCAGCGCGGTCTTGCTCCCGAAGTACCAGAGGACGAGCGACTTGGACACGCCGGCTTCCCTGGCCACGGCCTCCAGCGGCGCCGAGAACCCCTGCTCCGCGAACACCCTCATAGCGGCCTCTACTATCTCCCTCCTCCTCTCCGGGCAGCCGTGCCCCCTGCTCGGCTTCCTCTCCTCGCCTCTGCACCGCATCCTTCCGGGCAAAGCGGCGGCAGCCCCAAGAGTGGTGTGTCATCCCCGCTCAGCGTAGTCAATACGGTTTGTCCCTTGGCTCTCTCGGGCCTAGGCTTCACAAACCCCTGGCTGCCCCCTAGTCGCTGCATTCACGGAGGGACGTGGAGCCGCGCAGGGAGGAAGGGGCCTGGGAGCGGTGCTCTTGGCAACCTGCGGCGGCGAGAGGAAGGTCGGCCCCACTATCGCCGTCAGTGGGCCGCCGGGGAGCGGGAAGACTACCTACGCCAGGAGGCTCGCCAGGGAGCTTGGCCTCGAGTACTACTCCGCCGGCCGCATCTTCCGCGAACTCGCCAGGGAGAAGGGGGTGAGCCTCGAGGAGCTCAACAGGATAGCGGCCGAGGACCCCAGGATAGACATGGAGATAGACTCCCGGACACTGAAGATAGGCTGCAAGGGCGGCGCCGTTGTGGAGGGGCACCTCGTCGCCTGGGTGCTCGGCAGCGTCGCTGACGTGAGGATATACGTGACGGCGCCGCTCGAGGTGAGGGTGAGGAGGATAGCTGAGAGGGAGGGGAGGAGCCTGGAGGAGGTCTACAGGGAGACCGTGTTCCGGGAATACGTGCAGTGGCGCCGCTTCCTGGACTACTACGGCATAGACGCGAACAGCCTCCACATATTCAACCTGGTCCTCGACACGGGGTGGATGGGGATAGAGGAGGCCTACGCGCTGATAAAGAGCTATGTCTGCGAGACGCTCCGCGGCAAGGGCTACAGCGTCCCGGGCTGCGGAGCCGCCCCGGGCAATGCTTAAAGCAAGAACCCGGGCTACGGCGCCGCCGCCACGGGGAACCAGGGGGCAGCTGCTCTACGCGCCCCTGCTGCAACACCCTTGAATCCGGAGGTGCTCGGCGGCCATGCCCGCGATAGAGGTTGGCAGGCTCTGCGTCAAGATACGCGGCAGGGAGGCCGGCCGCAAGTGCGTCATAGTGGAGATAATCGACGACAACTTCGTCGTCGTGACCGGCCCCAAGGACGTGAGTGGCGTGAAGAGGCGCCGCGCAAACATAAACCACATAGAGGTGCTGCCGGAGAAGATAGAGATACAGCCCGGCGCCAGCGACGAGGAGGTCAAGCAGGCCCTGGAGAAGGCGGGGCTCCTAGACTTCATGAAGGAGCCCGTGAGGCCCGAGATAAAGCCGGGCCTCCTCTAGCCGCCCCGGGCCCCGGCGGCCTCGAGCACGTACTCCCACGCCTTCTTTACCGCCGCGGCGGGGTAGCCCGGCCTCACCATCCCGAGCCAGGGCTTGCCCGGCGCGCCCCTCTCCGCGTAGAGGTCCGTGTCCAGGCCCAGCCTCCTGGCCGCGGTCTTCAGCTGGCCCAGCCTCCCGCCCAGCCTCGCCCACTCCGCGATAAGCGTGGCCACGTTCTCGTCCCCCCTAGCGACAACCGCCTGGGCGTAGGCGTAGCGGTAGCTCAGCGCCTCGACCGTGAGCACCCTGCTCTGGGTTCTCCGGAGGAGCCGAGTCCTCTCCTCGTAGCTCCTCCTGTCGATGAACCTGGCGTACTGCATCGGGGTCCAGGGCTTGGGCACCAGGGGGTTCACGCTGACCCGTATCGCCTCCCTCCTCGGGGGCGCCTCCCGGCTGAGCCTCCCCAGCTCCCTGGCGTAGGACTCGACGTCGCCCCGTGTCTCGCCGGGGAGGCCGAGCATCAGGTATAGCTTGACGTGCATCCCCCTCCTCCACGCCCAGCCAGCTATCTCCCCCACCTTGTCGCCGAGGATGCACTTCCCTATCGCCCTGCAGAGCCGCGGCGAGAACGTCTCCGGGGCAACCGTTACCACCCTCTGCCCGAGCCTGGCGAGCATCTCAACCCTGTCCTCGTTCAGGGTGTCGGCGCGCAGGCTCCCCACAGTGGCCTCCAGGCCCCGGTCGAGGAGCCCCTCGAGCACCTGGTCCGCCCAGGGGTAGTCGAAGAAGCTGAGCGAGTACAGCGCGACACGCCTCACCCCGTTCGCCTCAACGCCGGCGTCGACCAGCTCCAGGACCCTGCCAGGGCTCCGGCTCCTCACGGGGAGAAGGAAGTGGGCCTCCATGCAGAACCTGCACATGTGGGGGCAGCCCCGGTTAACCTCGACCATGTAGGCCTCTCCCCAGGGCTCCCCGCTCCCCGGGACACGGAACTGCACAGTGGAGTGGAAGGCCTCGTCGAGGCCCCGCTGCCACACCCTCTCCACCGGCGAGCCGCAGCCCCCGCCCCCCGGCAGGAAGCCGGGGCTACAGGAGAGCGCCTCCAGGGCCCTCCACGCGCCCAGCTCGTACGCGGCCTCCACGAGCCGCGGCACCAGGGGCTCGGCCTCACCAACCAGGACGAGGTCAGCGAGCCCCGAGGCAACCGCGGGGTTCATCCCCGGCACCGGGCCCCCGACCACCACCGGCGGCAGGCCCTGCTCCCCGCCCCTCCTCCTGGAGCGGAGCGGCTCCACGCCGGCGGCGAGGAGCATCCTCGCGAGCGTCACGTAGTCCAGCTCATAGCTGACCGGCACCAAGACCAGGTCGAACCCGGTAAGCGGGGCCCCGGTCTCCAGGCTCCGCGGCGGCTCCTCCGGCCCCGTGGTCGAGGACGCGACGAACCTCTCCGCGACGACGTAGTCGAGGCTGTTCAGCATGTAGTAGAGGTTCTGGTAGGCGAGGCTATGCACAGCCGCGCTGTACACTGAGGGGTAGAGAAGAGCCACCCGTAGGCAGCCCCTGCACTTCTTCCGCACAACCCCGTGCTCCCTGAACCGCACCACGCCTCAGCCCTGCCAAGGCACTGCTTCGGCGGGGAGCGGTGCTGGGCCGCGGGTATCGGCTATACTGGCTACCGCCGCCTCCTAGGCCAGGGGGTGCAGCGCAGCCCGCGTAGACAAGGCCTGTGGCGCGGACTTTGCGGCGCCACGTCTCCGGCAACGCATTAAAGTCCACAAGACCTTGCTAACTGACCGGTCAGTCAGCAGGGGTGTTGGCGATGCATAGCCACGCTCATGCAGCCGGCGGCAGGCTGCGGCTAGTCCTCGTGCTCAACCTCGCCATAACCCTGGTAGAGGTGGTCGGCGGCATACTCTCCGGCAGCCTCGCCCTACTAAGCGACGCGGCCCACAACCTCGGCGACGCGTTAAGCGCGGCGACAAGCTACATAGCGATGAAGATAGCGGGCAGGCCTCCGACAAAGAAATACAGCTTCGGCTACAAGAGAGCCGAGACGATAGCAGCCTTCTTCAACTCGAACCTACTACTCTTCACAACCGGGCTGATAGCCGCAGAGTCCCTAGCGAAGCTCATCCACTCCGAGCCCATAGCGGTTGAGACAGCGGCCTACACGGCGGGGTTCGCGCTAGCCGCCAACACTCTCGCAGTCCTCCTACTCCACAGCCACAGCAGCCACAGCCTAAACGTGAGGTCAGTATACCTGCACATGCTTGGAGACGTGATGGCGTCCCTCGCCGTGCTCGCAGCCATAGTGGCCGTGAAGTACACGGGGCTCTACGCACTAGACCCCCTCGCGTCCCTCGCGATATCGCTCTACATAGCGCGCGAGGCAGCCAACCTAGCAA
>JALUFI010000275.1 GCA_027043685.1 Pyrodictiaceae archaeon | reverse complement strand
CGGCTATCTTCTCCGCAGGCGTCTTGGCTACGGCGCGGCGGCCCTGGAGGCCTTGGAGGAGGGCGCTGAGGGCGTCGAGGCTAGTTATCCGTGGCTCGGGGCGGAGGCTGGTGACCTGCCCGGTGGCGGCGTCGACGAGGTCCACGGCTACTAGTCCGCGGTGGTCCTTGGTGGTTATGTCTACCTTCCAGTATAGGCTCCCGTTGAGTATCGTGGGCATAGGCTCCTCCAGTGTTAGCCTGCTCCAGTCGTAGTTGGGGTGGGCCTGCATGACGTAGCTCTCGACCTTGCTTACGCCTATCACGGGCCTTGGCAGGGTGTAGACCAGGAGGAGGGGCTCGGTTGTGTCGGCGGGTGCGTAGATGATGTAGCGGGCGCTGTAGGTCTCCCCCGCGGGCTCCGCGATGAAGACCCAGTACTGCCTCCCCTGGGGCCCTATGAGGAGGTAGGGCTGGGGGTTGCTGCCGACGTCTGGTATGCGGAACGTGTTGTGGTAGACCAGCACCGCTATGAGGCCCTGCTTGTATCGGAGGGCCTCTGCCCAGTACCTTGCAGTCTTCTCGGGCAGGAGTGGGAGGAGCCTGGTCACGGGGTCCCTGGCGGCCTCTGTGGGGCTGAGTATCCTTATCGAGCCGTTCGGCGCCACCACGGCGTAGGCGGCTGGCACGGGGATCGAGTAGAGGAGGCTCTGCCTCCACTCTACGAGCGGGACCACTATGTATGCGTGGCCCCGGTAGATGACCTCGGCGTTGTCCTCCATGACGGGCTCCAGGGATGGGCCTGCGGCGAGGATTACTCGGCGCTCAAGCGTGTCTATGCAGGGCGGGGCCAGGGTGAGCCTCTTCACGTGGAGGCCCCAGGCGAGGGGCTCCAGGTGGAGCCTCACGGCCGGGGGGTAGGCGTCGCCGTAGACCAGGACCACCCCCAGGGGGCGCCTGGTGAGCTGGTTCCAGAGCCCCTCGGGCTCTATAACCCAGTTGTAGACGCTGTGGCTCCCGTTGTAGTAGACGTAGCTATCCATGGGGTAGATCCTGTGGAGCGGTGACTGTATCCTGTCGCTAGCGTACACGTAGGCGGTCATCAGTGGTATGAGCCGGTGGAGCCCGTTTACATCTATTGGGCTGGCCAGGGTCTCTACGTGGAGCGCGTGGGAGGCCTGAACGAGGCCCTCGTAGTGGAGCAGAGCAGCTGCGGCTAGCAAGGCTCCGACAAGGAGGGCGGCGAGTACAGCCCCCGCGGCGGCGCGGGACGCCGGGGCTCCGGGCCACCCGCTCCCCGATGGGGCGAGGAGGACCAGCGAGGCGAGGTAGGCTAGCACGCTTAGGGGCCAGGAGCCTACGCCGAGGAGGAAGACGATGAGGAGCGAGGCGCTGAGGAACCCGGCGGTGAATGGGGCGGCGCCACAGAGGCCCCGGAGCCTCCGGGCAAGTAGAGCCACGGCTAGGAGCGGCGCAGCCGCGCGGAGCATGGAGGCGAGCAGGGGCTCCGAGAGGAATCCGACCACGAGTCTGTTAGCGTAGAGGACGTAGCCGCCGCTGAAAAGGCTGCCGAGGAGCAGCGCAGCCGCCGCCCCAGCGAAGCACCGAGCCAGTGCCGAGGCACGCGTACCAGAGCCACCCCGGGGGAGTCTCCAGATAACCCATAGCAGCTCCCCAGGGGGCTTCGGGGATATACAGGCTGGGCTCCGAGGCAGGGGCCTACTTCTTCTCCAGTATTATGGCTGCGGTGGCCTGGTCTAGGCGGAGCCTCCACCCCCTGGGCACGATTATGGTCGTGTCCTGCTCCTCCACTATGAGCGGGCCCTCGGCCTCCCCCGGTGGGCCTCCCTGGTAGACCTCTGCCCTCTCCCAGCCGCCTGGCTGGATGTAGGCCTCCCTTGTGCCCACGTGTCTCCCCGTGCCGCGTAGCCCGGCTAGCCTGGGCTTCTCCCCGGCCCGCACCGCTACGAGGTGGAGGCGGCTCAGCACGAGGGGCGGGAGCCTTGGTGGGAGGTAGCCGTGCCTCCTCCTGTACTCCCTCTTGAAGGCCTCCACTAGGGCCTCCCGGCTGGGCGTCCAGGGCGTCTCCACGGCCTCCTCCATGCCGCTGGGCCGTATCTCTGCGAGGAGCAGGGCCGTGTCCACGGTGCCTAGTATCCTCGTGGTCTCCTCGAGCATCTCCCTGTGGAGTTCCTCGACGAGGCCCGGGTCTACCTCGTCTAGTGGCCTGTGGACGCCGCGGTGGAGGTCTAAGCGGTGGTCGGCGGCGACGAGGCCTAGGGCGCTGTAGACCCCGGGGGCCGGCGGGATTATGACCA
>JALUFI010000274.1 GCA_027043685.1 Pyrodictiaceae archaeon | reverse complement strand
GAGCGGCGTCACCCGGAGCACCGCGGAGACCACGACCGCGAGGGTGCCCTCGCTCCCCACGATGAGCCTTGCCACGTCGTAGCCCTGCCTGCACTTCACCGTGAGGCAGCCCGGCCTTATCACCGAGGCCTCCTCGTCGGCCACCACGGCCTCGAGGCCCAGCACCCAGTCCCTCATAGTGCCGTACCTGGCGCCCCTCATGCCCCCAGCGCCGCTGTTCACCGCGCCGCCGACGGTCGCGACCGCCTGGCTCGCGGGGTCAACCGGGAACATATAGCCCCGGGCCGCGAGGAGCGCGTTTAGCTCACCCAGCCTCACCCCCGCCTCCGCCTCCACGTAGCCGTCGGCGAGGCTCACGCGGCGCACCCTGTCCATCCTCTCCATGGACACGACGACGCCGTCCTCGGGGACCGCTGAGCCGGAGAGGCTCGTGGCGGAGCCCTGGGGGTAGAGGGGGACCCTGCGCCGGTAGGCGTAGCGGACGAGCCTCCTCACATCCTCCAGCGACTCGGGGAACACCACCGCGGAGGGCAGCCTCCCGGCCCTGGCCCCGCTGGGCTCCCTGCTGTAGAGGGCGACGAGGTACTCGTCACGGTACACCCTGCCGGGCAGGATTGCCTCCAGCTCCCCGGCCGCGCCCAACCGCGTGCTCCCACCCTGCTCCCACCAGGGCTGGGGCTAAAGGAGGCCGCGGCGCAGCCGCCGCCGGGGCGCCCGCCGTGCCGGTGAAGGCGAAGCCATGGCTCATGGAGGCCCGGGGCTACCCCCCGCCGAGCCTCGATGGGGCAAGGATACGCCTCGACCTCAACGAGTCCCCCTTCCCACCGCCCCCAGGGGTCGTCGAGGCCGCGGCTAAGGCGGTGGCGGAGGCTAACCGGTACCCCCGCCGCGAGCTCTACGAGGAGGTCCTCGGCCTACTCTCAGGCTACACCGGCGCGGGGGAGGAGATGCTCGTCCTCGGCCTCGGCGGCGACATGGTGCTCGAGAAGGCCTTCAGCCTCGTCCTCGGTCCAGGCGACACTGCCGTCGCCCCGGAGCCGAGCTTCTCCATGTACCGGGTCTACGCCTCCCACCAGGGGGCCAGGCTGGAGACGGTGCCTCTCCGCGAGGAGGGCGACCACTGGACGCTGCCCTGGGGGGAGCTGCTGGAGGCGCTCCGGCGGGGCGCCAGGCTAGTCGCCGTGGATAACCCGAACAACCCCACGGGGAGCCTCGTGGTGCCCGGTGAGCAGGAGCTAGTGGAGCTGCTCGAGGAGGCCGGGAGGCGGGGCGCACTAGTGGTGCTCGACGAGGCCTACTACGAGTTCAGCGGCGTCACCTACGCGGAGCTCACCGAGTCTTACGACAACCTCCTCGTGGTGCGCACAATGAGCAAGGCCTTCAGCCTCGCAGGGCTCCGGGTTGGATACGGGATAGCCCACCCCAGGCTCGCCGAGAGGCTCCGGGCCCTCATGCCCCCATTCCTCCCCAGCCCCAGCCTAGCCGCAGCCGCCGCGGCGCTCCGCAGCCCAGGCTACGCCGAGGAGCTAGTCAGGCTCATCCGGCGGGAGAGGGAGTGGCTCCGCGAGAGACTGGAGAGGCTCGGAGCCAGGGCCTACAGGAGCTACACGAACTTCGTGCTCGCCAGGCTCCCGGGGATAGAGGACCCCGTGGAGGCGCTCCGTGAGAAGGGGATACTCGTCCGCCGCCCCGGGCTCCCCGGCGGGGGATGGATGAGGGTCACCGTGGGGGCGCCGAGCGAGAACAGCATGCTAGTCAACGCGGTCGCCGAGCTGCTGGGAGCCGCTCCTCCACGACCTTAGCCTCTCCAGCACCCATTCAGCCGTCGCCGCCACCGGCTCCGCGAACGCGACCCCGAAGAACCTAGAGAGCGGGCCGCACTTTGCCCGGAGGAGGAAGAGGGCCCGCACACCCTCCCCGAGGCTACCCGGGTAGTCCATGAACGCCTCCAGGTTAGCAATGCCCTTGACGAGGACGAGGCTCCTGGGGAGACGGAGCAGCCTCCGGGCCTCCATGCTGCTGTAGGGGTAGAAGACGGGGTAGCGGCCACCAGTCCCCACGACGACGGCGCCCGGCGCGAGCCGGGAGGCCAGCGCGGAGGCCTCCCTCGCCGTGACGTCTACCTCGTAGGGCTCGCTCCTCGCAACCAGGTAGAGCCTCCCAGCACCAAGCCTCGAGGCAAGCGCGGCGGCAGCAGCGATGTCGATGACGGCCTCGCCCGCGTTGTCAAGCACCACTACCAGGTTCTCGACGCCGCCCACGAGCGCCTCCACGTCCCGGGAGCCTGCGCCGAGCCATGTGGGCTGCTCCCCGAGGCCCCGGAACACCTTCTCCATGCTCGGCCTGTACCCCGGCATAGCTATGTCCACGCCGTTGGCCGCAGCCATCAGCTCGACCAGTGACGGGGCGCTCCTCTCCCGTAGCCCAAGCTTATCGAGGAGGGCCAGGGCGGCCTCGTTCAGCCTCCTCCTCCTATCCTCGTAGATATCCCTCCCCAGCAGCTTCTCGAGGTACCCGTAGCTCTCCACGAAGACCTCAGTCCTGCTCCTCCACCTGGCAACCAGGCCCGCCAGGTGCCCCAGCACCCTCGCCTCCAGGTCCAGCCTCCCAGCAACCTGCTGGAGCCTGCCATGCACTAGGCAGAGGACGCACTCAAACGGGTCCAGCGGGCCGCGCCCGCTACCACTGCTCCCGGCCAAGGCCCCCTACGCACCACCCCGAGCAGTCACCCAGCAGGAAGGAGGCGATGCTCCGCACCGGAGCCGCGTGAAGCACGCCCACCGCTCGGCCACGGATAAAAAGCCTGGCCCAGGAGGACCGGCGAGCCGCCCCCGGGTCAAAGGCCCTCCAGGTTATAGCTGGCCTCCTCGCCTATGCCGCGTGGAGAGAGGCATGCCCGCCACGGAGCCCCCGGTAGCCGCTCCTGGGGCCGGCCTCGTCGCCGCGCTGCTGGGGGCGCTTATCGCGCTCATCCTCCTCCTCTACAGTGTACGCATAATCAAGGAGTACGAGCGCGCCGTCGTCTTCCGGCTCGGCAGAGCCGTAGGCGTCAAGGGCCCCGGCGTCGTCATAGTCATACCGATAATAGACCGCGTAGCGATAGTGGACCTCCGCATCCACGCCGTGGACGTGCCGAGACAGAGGATAATAACCAAGGATAATGTCGAGGTATCCGTCGACGCTGTCGTCTACTACAGGGTAGAGGACCCTTTGAAGGCCGTGCTCACCGTGAGGAACTACAACATAGCCGTAACGATGCTCGCCCAGACAGTGCTCCGGGACGTCATAGGCAAGAGCGAGCTGGACGAGCTGCTGACCAAGAGGGAGGAGCTGAACAAGGAGCTTCAGAGGATACTCGACGAGCTAACAGACCCATGGGGGATAAAGGTGACGGCGGTAACGCTCAAGGAGGTGGTGCTCCCCGAGAGCATGATCCGGGCTATGGCTCGGCAGGCGGAGGCTGAGAGGTGGAGGAGGGCCAAGATAATCGAGGCTGAGGGTGAGAGGCAGGCCGCCCAGATACTGGCGGAGGCTGCCAGGCTCTACGAGGAGCACCCGGCCGCTCTCCGGCTGAGGGAGCTGCAGACCCTCATAGAGGTGGCGAAGGAGAAGAACATGATAGTGTTCTACCCCATTGGGCTCGGCGAGGAGCACGCCACGGCCGCGGCCCTGGGGCTCGCCTCTGCCCGGATGCAGCCGCCAAGGGCAGAGGGTGGGGCCGGCAGTGGACATTAGCCTTTATTCGCACTCGCTGGCCGAGGCTAGGCCAACACCTTTTTAGCCCCATTGAACACTATTGAACCTGCGGCGTGGGATAAGCCATGGGCGCCTCCGCGACACGTGTAGTCCTGGCAGACTTCACAAGGATTGAGGGCGTAGAGGCAGCCGCAATCGTATCCAAGGACGGCTTCCTAATAGACATGGTCAGCAGCGGAGAGATAAGCGTAGACCCAGACTCACTCGCCGCGATGATAACAACGCTCTACGGCGCCTCGCTCAGGCTGGGCGAGGAGCTCAACCTCGGCGACCTAGACATAGTTATCCTAGAGTACAAGAACAACTACGTCCTAGTCGAGGACGTGGGCGAGGCACTGGTAGCGATACTCGCCAGCCGCCGCGCGATACTAGGCAGGGTGCGCTACGAGCTGAAGAAGCAGAAGGACAGGATACGCAGCGTCCTCTAGCCCCCTGCCCCGGGACCCATACAACTCTTTCCCGGGGGTCACCTCGAATAGCCCTCTTCTCTAGGGTTTCTCTAGGGGTCTTCCAGTCCTCGTTCATCAGGTACGGCTTCTGCTCCTAAAACCGTGGCTCGCTACCGGGATAAGGGGGGCTGCTGGTATCCACCAGTGGCGCTGCTGCCGCGGTGGCTGCTGAGCCCACTTCGCGTCTCTGCTCCGTCTGCCTAGCGCTCATGCGGGTGACTGCATTGGGGTTGAGGAGGCTGGTGCGGCGGCTGGTGAGGACGCTGAGGCGTCACATACTGGTCGACATAGCTATGATTGCTGCCGCTGTGTGGTTCACGTCCGGCGTCTTGTTCAGCCTTGTTGAAGGTGTCAGCATATTTGATGGTCTCTACTGGGCCCTCGTCACAATGACTACCGTTGGCTATGGCGATATCGTGCCTCACACCGTGTATGGGAAGCTCATAGCGATACTGACTATACTCTCCGGCATAGCCGTCTACACCGCAACCGTCTCGGTCGCCGCGGGTAGCCTCGTGGAGGCTGCTGAGAAGAGGAGGCAGGGCTACATAAGGTACCGTGGCGCCCGCCACGTGGTTGTGGTTGGGTGGACTCCTGCCTCGGAGGCGGCTATCCGTGAGCTGAGGAGCAGGGGCTACACGGGCGACATAGTACTCGTCACCGAGAGGCCGGCCACGGTAATGAGGGAGGCCGAGCTGGAGGGTGTGGTCCTCGTCCGGGGCGACCCGTCTAGGAGGGAGACCCTTCTCCGCGCAAACGTGCCCAGGGCGAACATGGTGATAGTGAGCACCAACGACGACGCTAAGACGGTGCTTGTCGTGCTGGCGGTGAGGGGGCTGAACGAGCACGCGAGGATAGTGGCGGAGGCCCTCCACCCGGAGAACGTCGAACTGATGCACAAAGCGGGCGCGGACATAGTTGTGCCGACACGCGATCTCGGCGGCCGCATGCTGGCGACCAGCCTCATAGAGCCCGGTGCAGCCATGTTCGTGGAGAACATATCAAGGGCGGAGATGAGGCCCATAGAGCTGCACGAGATACCGGCAGCGCCCTTCGCGGGCAAGCGCTACATAGAGGTTCTGCTCGAGCTGAGGAAGAAGGGCCTCACGCCGGTAGCGGTCAGGAGGAGGGGTATGCTGATATCGAACCCCGACGACAACATGGTCATAGAGCCGGACGACATACTCGTCGTCGTGGTGCCCTCCGGGCAGCAGCCCACAAACATGGTAGCCGCCGAGGCCAGGGGGGAGGGAGAAGCGGCAAGCGCCGCCGGCAGATAGGGCCCCGCGGGGAGCCCCTCTTTACCGCCGCCCCCCTTGTAGCCGGGTCCTCTCCCTTACGGCTGCACAGGGGTAGGCTCCCTTTGCCGGCTGCTCGCAGCCTTCGAGAACTGCTGGGCCTCTACGAGGAGCGCGGCCTGCTGAGACGCGTACGCGTCCCCCTGAGCCCCGTGCTCGAGATACCGGAGGTGCTGCGCCGCGTCTCGAGCCGCGGGGGCCCCGCGGTCCTCTTCGAGGAGGTCCGTGGCCACCCGGGCTGGAGGCTCGCGGGCAACCTGTTCGGCACGCTTGAGAGGATAAGGCTCGCGCTGGGCGTGGAGAGGCTGGAGGAGATAGGGGAGAGGCTGGTTGAGCCCCTCTCCGGGCCGCCGCCCCTGGGGCTTGGGGAGAAGCTGAGGAGCCTCCGGGAGGTGGTTGACCTCGGCCGCTACTCGCCCAGGCTGGTGAGGAGGCCCGGGTTCCGGGAGACGGTGTGGGAGGGCGACGAGGTTGACCTCGGGAAGCTGCCCCTCGTCAAGCAGTGGCCGGGCGACGGGGGCCGCTACATAACCTTCGGCCAGGTGTACACGGTTGACCCCGCGAGGGGCGTGACCAACATCGGCGTCTACCGGGCCATGCTGCGCGGGAGGAGGGAGCTCGTCCTCCACTGGCAGATGCATAAGCGCGGCCGCCTCGCCTACCGGGAGGCGAGTGAGCGCGGCGAACCCCTCCCCGTGGCTATAGTTGTCGGCTCTGACCCGGCCACAATGCTTGCCGGGGTCATGCCGGTCCCCTACCCCATGGATAAGCTGTTCTTCGCGGGCGTGATGGCTGGCCGCGGGGTGGAGGTCTACAGGCTCCCCAGCGGGGTCCCGGTGCCCGCCTCCGCGGAGGTGGTCATCGAGGGCAGCGTGGAGCCTGGGAGGCTTGCCGAGGAGGGGCCCTTCGGGGACCACTGGGGCTACTACGACAAGCCCCACGAGAAGTTCCCCGTGATGACCGTGGAGAGGGTGTGGATGAGGAGGGACCCCATATGGGTCGCCACGGTGGTCGGGAAGCCTCCGATGGAGGACGCGGCTATCGGTAAGGCCGTGGAGAGGGTGTTCCTGCCGCTGCTCCGCACCATTCTCCCCGAGGTAGTGGACCTCGAGATGCCGGTCTACGGCGTCTTCCAGGGAATGGCTATAGTCTCTATAAGGAAGATGTACCCGGGCCACGGGAAGAAGGTGATAGCGGCCCTCTGGGGCCTCGCCCAGCTCTCCCTAACCAAGATAATAATCGTGGTCGACCACGACATAGACGTGCACAACTTGAACCAGGTGATATGGGCCGTCTCCGCCCACGTGGACCCCCAGAGGGACGTAGTGGTTCTTCCCCACAGCCACACCGACCAGCTCGACCCCGCGACGCCGACGCCGGGGTACGGGAGCAAGCTAGGGATAGACGCGACCCGGAAGCTCCCCGAGGAGTACGGTGGCAGGGAGTGGCCGCGGGAGGTGGAGCCCGACCCGGAGACCGTTAGGAGGATAGACGAGCTGTGGCCAAGGCTCGGCCTAGAGTAAGGGTGACCGGGCCGTGGCAGGGACCGCCGCGGCGCCCGCCTGGGACCCGGGGAGGCTCCCCAGGAGGAGCAGGGCCGCCGCCCTCGCAAGGCTGGTGAGGATAGAGCATACGCTGTTCAGCCTCCCATTCGCCTACGCCGGGGCCCTGCTCGCCTGCGGGCGCTGCGTCGACCTCCGCGTCGCCTTGCTCATCGGGCTCGCCGTGCTCGGGCTCCGGACTGCGGCGATGGCGTTCAACAACATAGCGGACCTTGACATCGACCGACTGAATCCCCGGACAAGGATGAGGCCCCTTGTCACCGGCGCGGTGAGTATGAGGGATGCGTGGCTCCTCGTGGCGCTGGGGAGCCTCCTCTACTACGCCTCAGCCGCCCTGTTGAACCGCTACGCCCTCATCCTCAGCCCGCTGCTCTGGCTCCTGGCGATGACCTATCCCTACGCCAAGAGGCTGCACTGGCTCCCCCACATCCACCTAGGCCTCGTCCTCGGCCTAGTCGTGTTCGGGGGAGCTGTGGCGGCAGCCGGCATGGATGCGCCGGGGCTCGCATGGGTGCTCTCGAGGGTGCCGTGGCTCTACGTGGCCGCCGTGGCGCTCTGGGTCGCGGGCTTCGACACCTACTACGCCATCATGGACATGGATTTCGACAGGAGGATGGGGCTCGGAAGCATACCCGCCAGGCTAGGCGCCGGGGGCGCCCTGTGGGCCTCTAGGCTGATGCACGCCGCGGCGGCCGCGCTGCTGGCCGCCAGCATCCCCGCCTACCACCTGGGGCCCCTGGGGGCTGCCTCTGTCGCCGCAGCTGTGGCTCTGCTGGCGTGGCAGCACCTCCTCCTGGCGAGGAGGGGGCTCGAGGCGATACCGGAGGCCTTCAACACGAACCTCCTGCTCGGCCTAGTGGTTGGGCTGGGCGTCGCCCTGGACGCCCTGCTGAGGCTCCTCTAGGGGTCGCGGCAGGCCCTCCTAGCCTTCCCGGTCAACCTGTAGAGCACCGCCCCCTGGGTGGAGCCGCTCCTGCTCCAGGGGCAGACCCTTGCCAGGGGGCAGCGGCTGCAGGGGCAGCCCCCGGCGCCGCGGAGCCTCTCCACGAGCCCCGCGCTCTCCATGGAGGCGAGCAGGGCCTCTGCCTCAGCGAGGCTGACGTGGAGGACGGAGGCTACCAGCTGGGGGCCGAGGACTCCGAGCCGCTTAGCCCTCTCCACCACCCTGCATATCCTCCCCGACACCGCCCCCGCCTCCACGCGTGGCCGCAGCCAGCTCCAGGGGTGGCTGGGGGAGGAGGCTGAGCCTCAGGCGGCGGAGGGCCCGGGAGACCTCCTCCATGTAGC
>JALUFI010000273.1 GCA_027043685.1 Pyrodictiaceae archaeon | reverse complement strand
CTACGCTGCGCCCGTCGCGGTTCTCGTCGCCTACGCTCTCCTCGCGCACCCCTAGCGGCAGCTTGGGAGGTGCGGCGGAATGAGCGGCGATGGGGAGCCGTTGCTTGAGGCGCGGGGCGTCTGGTTCGGCTACACCCGGGGGGAGCCCGTAATCCGGGGCCTTGACTTCGAGGCCAGGGGCGGGGAGGTGGTCGCTGTCCTCGGCCCAATGGGGTCGGGGAAGACGACGCTCCTCATGCTCCTCGCCGGCCTCCTCCCGCCCTGGAGGGGCGCTGTCCGGGTCGCCGGGCGCCCCGCCGGCTCCCCGGAGGCGAGGAGGCTGGTGGGCATCCTCTTCCAGAGCCCCGACGACCAGCTCTTCAACCCCACCGTGGAGGAGGAGATAGCCTACGCCCTCCTCACCGCCGGGGCGCCGCGCGAAGAGGCAGTGGAGGCGGCGAGGCGGGTCGCCAGGAGCCTGGGGATAGAGGGGCTCCTCCACCGGAGGCCCAGGAGGCTGAGCTACGGGCAGAGGAAGCTAGTCGCACTGGCCTCGATACTCGTCTATGAGCCGAGGGTGCTCCTCCTCGACGAGCCCCTCAGCAACCTAGACGCCGGGGCAGCGGAGAAGATGCTGTGGGCCGTGAGGCGCCACGCCGCCAGGGGTGGGCTAGCGGTGATAGCGACACACGACGTCGACCTAGTGCTCGAGGCCTCGACGAGGACATGCATACTCGTCGACGGGAGGCTCGCCTGCAGCGGCACCAGGGAGCTGCTCCGCGCCGGGCTCCCAGGGGTCCCCGCCCGCCGGCCCCTCTCGCTCCGGGCCCTAGCCAGCCTATGCCGCGGCGACTGGCGCTGCGTGGAGGAGGCAGTCACCCGGGCCGCCTCAGCTCCTCCGCGAGCCCGGCAGGGGTGACTGTCTCCACCCCGCTGTCCCGGGCTGCCTGGAGCAGGCCGCGGTCACTGGTCGCGAGGGGGAGCCCAAGCTTCTCGGAGAGAACGAGGTAGGAGGCATCGTAGAACGTGAGCCCGGTCTCCGCCGCCCGTTGGAGGACGGTGGCTGCGCCCAGCTCCTGGAGGCCGTGGAGCCGGAGCCCCCCGAGCCTCGCCAGCCCCGAGACCGCCTCGCAGAGAGCCACGGCGTCGTCGACGCTGATCCGCTTCAGCAGCACAGTCTCCTTCCAGAACGCGTTGCAGGCCTCGTAGAGCGTGAGGTCGAGCGCGTGTAGCCTGCACCGCGCAGCAGCGTCGAGCAGTTCCTCGCCGAGAACAGCTATGAGTGGCACGAGGGCGCTAGCGTCAACCACGTAGCCCCGGCACCCGGCTCTCCCTGTCCCGCCGGACGAGGTCAGCCACCTCCTCCCCGCTTATCCCGCTCCTCCTCAGTGCCTCGGAGGCCCTGCGGAGCATTGTCCTCAGCTCCTCCTCCTCGAGCCTCTCAGCCTCCTCGACGAGCACCCGGCGCACTAGCTCGGAGACGTTCACCCCGCTCCTCTCGAGCCGCTCCTTCACCCAGCGCGGCACCCTGACGCTCACAACCACGCTCAAACCCGCGCCGCCCCCGAACCACACCCCTGTATACTGCTTGTATACGCTTCGCCGCCTAGCCGCACCTCGCCCAGCTCCACTCATTCCGCTCCAACGCCTCCCCCAGGAGGCGGGGCGGAAGCTCCGAGGCAGCTCCCAGGCCCCTCTCGGCGGCAAGCTGGGCCGCGGCACCGTAGACGGGGAGCCGGGGGGCAGGTACCTCTCCCTTGCCCCGGCCCTGCAGGGGTAGACGACACTGTACTCTACCAGCCTCCCAGCGAGGCGGAGCAGCACCGGGTCGCCGAGGGCATCGGGGCCCCCAGCGCGGGGTCGCCCAGCAGCTCCCCGAGGCGGCCAAGCTCACCCACCCGGTCATAGAAGAGAAACCCCGAGACCACTGCGGTACCCTTGATTAACAAACAACTCCATACCCCTCTACAAGCTGAGCATTGGTCGCTATGATGCTAGCCGCAGCCATCCACAGTGCTGTCCCTAAGCAGAGAGTGGAGCAGTCTAGCAAAATACTGCAAGCCGTCGTGCCTCAGCAGTAAGTGCTCCACTCTCTCGCCCCTAACAAGCCCGGCTACAAAGCCGTCATCGACACGCGGCCTGCAGGAAGCTATCGCCGCAAGCCCTGCAAGCTTCTTATGCGACGCTCTGCCAGTAACCACGTTCCTAAGCACTCTGCACTCCCTCATCAGCTCCTCCACTTTGTTGCCGCCGAGGAATAGGAGAAAATCCTCAACAGCATGCTTATCGAGTCTGACCCCGCAGCACTGGTATTGCTCAAGTCCCTGTGCAAT
>JALUFI010000272.1 GCA_027043685.1 Pyrodictiaceae archaeon | reverse complement strand
GCACCGGCACCGGGGCCTTTACCGGTGCCGGTGCTGCATGGGAGACTGTTCACGGCGCCCCGTAGCTCCGCGAGCTTGTCCCTCAGCCTGACAGCGTGTGTGTAGGCGCGGTAGACGCTGCCCGGGCTGGGGGGCTCGCCCCGCCTCGCGCCCTCCGCTATCTCGCCTATACTGTCCTCGAGGAGCTCGAGGAGCCGCATAGCCTCGTCTATGAGCCGGAGCGCCGGGTCCCGTGGATCCGGCCGGCTGCCCCGGCGCTCCCCCTTCATCGGGCTTCCACCGCTCCGGCGGCTGGGGGAGGGGATGCTGAGGGGGCGTTACTGGGTTAGGGCTGCTTGGCGGAGCTTGGCCCTGCTCTTCTCCATGTGGAGCGTCAACGCCTCTAGCAGCGGCTTCAGTAGCTTGCTGAACACGGAGAGCACTTTCTCGTGGAGGCCCTCGCCCTCCTGGTAGAGGGCGCCCCTCTCCACGCCCTTCGGGAGGCTTGACTCAACAACGAGAACCGAGGCTGCCTGGAGCTTCCTGGCCATTGCCACCGAGTAGAGGGCTGCAGTGTCCATGTCCAGGGCTAGGGCTAGCTTGCCGTAGTTCCTCACGCCCTGCTCGAGGAACTGCTCGCTGAGGTAGAAGGCGTCGACGCTCCACACGAGCCCCGTCTCCGGCACTATGTTGTGGAGGCTGAGCGCCTGCTGTATGTGGCGGAGGAGCTCGAAGTCGGCGACTGCCGGCACCTCGGCGGGCGAGTAAGTCCTGGAGACGCCGTCGCCCTTTATGCTTGCGGTGGCGAGCACCACTGTGCCTATGCCTAGGCGGGGTGCGAGCGCGAACGCGGTGTCCAGGTTGAGCACTACCTTGGCGCCGAGCCGTGAAAGCTCCTCGAGGAGTATGGCTAGCGCGGAGGGCCCCACAGGCCTCAGCGCCACGGAGACCTTGAGGCCGTGCACCGTGCCGGTGGAGAGGCGGAAGCCCGGCTGACCAACCCTCTCCACGGGGTCCTCGAGCTTGCCGACGGCCTCGCTGTATATCTCCTCGAGGCTCGTCACAAGCACGTGGCTCGACACGTCGCCCCTGCCTGCCCGCGTGAACGCCTGGAGCCTAGGCAAGACCCTGGATACCCTCCAGGCACCACGGCCCCCACGGTGCGGGGCCGATGCCGTACATGAGAGACCCAGGGCCCCACACGGCCCCGGGTTATTATGGCTGACCCGTGGAGTGGTTCCTGGCGGCTATGCGCTCCACCGCCAGGAGGCTCGGCGGGGAGGGGGGAGGGGGGTAACCCTTAAAGCTAATGCGTGTTGTGACCCCCCACCCCCGGTGAGCAGCATGGAGACAAGGCACGCCATCAAGCCGAGGCCGGAGCCGCTGCCGGGCGAGCCGAGGGTGTACGGTAAGCATGTCTACGGCAACCTCTACGGCTGCGACAGGGAGGTGCTGTCGAACGAGGAGCGGCTGAGGCAGATAGTCGTCAACGCCGCCAGGCTCGGCAACATGACGCTGCTTGACCTGCGGAGCTGGAAGATAGGGGAGGGCGTGAGCGTGGTAGCGATAGTGCTGGAGAGCCACATAACGATACACACCTGGCCGGAGTACAGCTTCGCCACCGTCGACGTCTACAGCTGCGGCAAGCACACCGACCCCGAGAAGGCCTTCGACTACATCGCCGCCGCGCTGAAGGCCCAGCGCGTCGAGAGGAGGGTCGCCATCAGGAACCTGGAATAGGTGGAGGACCTCACGCTCACCGGCCCCCCGGGGTTTTTCCCGCGGCGGCCCGGGTGGGGCCCCGCCGTCGCGGGGCCCCCGGGGGTCGCCTCTTCTCCCGTCCTCTAGCCTCGTTGCTTGAGCAGCTCGTTGAGCCTCCGCGTTAGCCTCCTGGAGGCCTCCGCGGCTGCCTCGGAGCCGACGTAGAGGTGTTCTCCCCCGTCCACGATTACCCTGCCTCCGCTGAGCACCGTCTCCACCCTCGGCGTCGTTGGGCCGAGGCATCTTGGGCAGGCGGCTGCGGGGCTGGGGAGCCAGCCGGGGGGCTCGCTGAGGTCCAGCACCGCTAGGTGGGCCTTGCCTGTTAGTGGTGTGTAGGCCTCCTCGGCTGCGACGTGGGCTGTCTCGACCAGTAGCTTCCAGGCCTCCATGCCCTTCTCCGCGAGGAGGCTCCAGGGGCTCGGCGGCGCTGCGAGGGCCACGGGTACCGGGCCGGCTGCGCCGTGGGGCGGGGATAGTGACGCGGTGTCGGGGTCTAGCTGCCAGGCCGCGGGGGCTGCGCCGGGGCTGCAGGCGAGCGGCTCCATTGGTATCCTTGCGAGGTCCGCGTCTAGC
>JALUFI010000271.1 GCA_027043685.1 Pyrodictiaceae archaeon | reverse complement strand
TGCCGGGGTCCCTGGGCTTCGGGACCAGGTAGGGCTCGAGCTCCTCCGGCTTCTTTCCAAGCAGGCCCGAGAGCACGTCCAGAGCCGATCCAGGCACGGGGCCCACCTCCTCCAACATCTGATCCAAGGCATGGAGAGATGTGGAGAAAACATGGATGGTCTAGGAGGGGCTGGGCGTGGATGCAGTCCCCGAGGCTACTCCCTTGCACAGCTTGTCCTTCTCCTCGCGGCTGCTGCGCCAGCAGTCGCTGAACAGCATGTAGACGGTGTCGAGGACCGCCTCGACGAGCTCCCTGGCCTTGCCGGGAGCCAGCTCCCCAAGCCTCTCCGCGAGGTACTCGGCTATGCCGTGTATCGCGTCCCGCAGCGCCGCCTCGTAGGGGCCTAGGCTGCCGAGCCTCCTCCTAGCAGCCTCGACCCCCTTGCCGGTGGCCAGCTCCACGAGGTCCTCCTGGCCAAGCACCCCCTGGTACTCTATCACTGTGTAGAGTGCGTCCCTCAGGGGGCCCTGGACGAGGTGCTTCGATACCCCCTTCTGCCCGGTGCGGGCGGCGAACCCCCTCGCCGCGCAGCACATGGCCAACGCGTAGACGCGGAGGCTGCCGAGCAGCCTGGACACGGAGTCACCACCCCCAAGCATGGTTGCGTAGCCGAGAAGCTCTGTATAGAGGCCCGGGGACACGCGCTTGTAGTAACCAGTCCTCTCGGCCAGCCCGGGCCTCGGAGGGGCCAGGAACGCGGCAACCGGGTCAGCCGAGAGGTCCTCAACCTGGAAGAGGAACTCCTCGAGCAGCTTCGCCCGGTCCCTCCCCGTGGCCAGCGGCGAGGCCCTGGAGGCGAAGGAGAGCACGGCCGCTGCGCCGGCCCGGTACCCGCCGAGCCTCCGGGCCTGCTCCACGAAGACCGGCTCCCTGCCCGCCACCACGAGGCCATGGGGCTCCCGCAGCGCGAGGCTAGAGGTCACCGCCACCTGGCCGCCCAGCAGCGCCAGCAGCGGCCCAGCAACCGCCAGCAGGGCCGCCAGGTGCTGCGAGGTCGGGACAGTGCTCCTCCTCTTATCGGGCTCGATGTACTGGTCGATGCCCAGCGCCTGCATCGGGGCAAGCAGCCTCGCCGAGAAGTAATCCACGATAGCCACAGCCTCGCCCGCCGCGGCGCCAGCGGCCGCCCCCGCAAGCTCCTCAACGAGGCCCCAGAGGGCCTCGAAGCCGTGGCCCCCGGCGCCCGCAAGCATCCTCATAGCGAGCGAGGCCACGAGGAGCTGCTCGGGCGAGGCAACCGGGTGCATCATGTAGACCACTATGCTGGCAGATGTCCTCGCCTTCTCGCCCGCCGCGAGCCCGAGGCCCCTGGAGAGCCTCTTGGCCTCATAGGCGCAGGCGGGGCAGATGAACCTCCCCACGCCGGTGGCCCTGGCAACGTCCACCGACTGGATACTGGTCAGCGGGGGCTCGTCGCTCGTCCAGAGCTCCGAGACGCCCCTGCCGAGGCCCAGTAGGCGCCCATACTCCGCGAAGTCTATGCCCGCCTCCCTGTCGGGCAGAGGGGCGCGGCACACATAGCAGTACGCGGCCGGCCTCCCCAGGCCGCTGCAGGCCTTCCCCTCGAGTATGCTGCCGGAGACGCTGCTGCACACATAGTGCTCAGCGAACCTCTCGATAGCCCTCCTCCTGCCCCCGCCGAGGCCCCGGAAGACCTCCTCAAGCGCCTCCACCAGCCTCCCGGGCTCATCGGCGACACGGAGCAGAAGGCCCAGCAGCACGGGGAAGGAAGCCACGCCGACGCCAGCCAGCTCGCCGGCATAGCTCCCGAGCCCCAGCCTCCTCAGCAGCTCCTCGGCGTAGCTGCCTCCCCTCCTGCCCCCAAGCTCCTGGACAACCATGGCGGCGACGAGGCCCGCAGCCTCAGCCACCCTGCCCTCGTCGACAAGCCTCCTCACGGCCTCAACGACGCCGTACCCCAGGGACTCCACGGCCTTGCTGAGAGACTTAGCGGCGCCCACCAGGTTCCTCTTCTGCAGCCTCCCGCCATACACCCTCTTAGCCTCGCCGAGCAGCCCCAGGGCCTCCCCAGGCTCCAGCTCCCCTGCCGCCACGGCGGCAGCCACGGCAGCGACTACTTCATCAACACCACAGTCTGCTGCCTTGCCGCCCCTCTGGCCGCACTCCACGAAGCCCCGTAGGAGACGGATAGTCTCCTCCCGCGAGACGCCGGCGCCCCGGCGGCTCCAGGCCCGGGCGGCAAGCTCCAAGGCCTTCCTGGCCTGCAGCTTCCTCAACACCTGCTCCGCGTCAAAGCCCTCCCCGCCGGCCTCGAGGTG
>JALUFI010000270.1 GCA_027043685.1 Pyrodictiaceae archaeon | reverse complement strand
GGAGGCGAGAACGCCACAGTATACCTCCCGGCAATCTTCTACATCAAGTACAGCTTCCTGCTCACAATCCACCCCGCCAGGCTAACAGCCATGTTTGTCCAGTGGCTACACAGCGTAGAACAATCAATCCTGGCGACCGTAACATCCTCGCCGCCCCTGGCCTTCGTCGCGACAGTAATCCTGGCCTCGGCCATCTACAGCGCCTTCACACGCGCCTCCGGCGGCCTCGGAAACCCTGTCCCCGAGGAGCCGAACCGGCTGAGCCCTACCAAGCCATTGGAGGCCCTTGGGGCGACAAATGTCCTCCTAAAGCTCTCTAGGAGAGACAGGCCCCTGCGACTCAATAGAAACGAGGTCAAGTACACGCTGTACAACCTATACCGGCTTGTGGATGAGGTACTTCGTTCAAGACTGGGTGTAGGCGTAGAAGAGGTGATGCGGAGCCCCGAGAGGCTCCAAGAGTTGCCGGGCCTCGACCCCGCGGCGCGTAGACGCGTCCTCTGGGCTCTTAAGAGGCTCCACACGCTCTACACAAAGAAGATAGAGCGAAGGGATAAGCTCCCAATAGTGTTGTCTTGGAGGCACGAACTTACGAGGATACTTGAAGCAATAGACCCCCTCCTGGACGCGCTTGGAGCCGGCCTCAAGACGAAGAGAGGGGTGGAGCGCGTGCTCCTCCGCTAAGCAGTCCAGGGAGCCGAGGAGGAGCTGGGTGAGGGCCTTTGAAGCCCGGAAAGCTGCTCGCCTCAGCCGCTGAATGGGCAGCACCCTTCACTGGTAGGGCCAGGGCGCTGCTCTTTGTAGCCTCCCTGCTGATAGCCGCAGGTGCAGTGCTTCATAGCGGCCAGGGCTTCCTAGCTGTTGGTCTCGGGCTCTCCCTATTCCTGCTCGTTGAGAGGCTCATCTTCACGTATGTCTCGGGCGCGGCCGCCAGGCTGGGCATCCGCTACCAGGTGGAGAAGCCCCTAGTCGATGGTGAGGTCACGAAGGTGTACATAGAGGTCTCGAACCTAGCCAGGGTGCCGATTGAGCACCTCGAGTACTACGATGCGCCGCCGCCAGTGCTGAAGCCGCTGAGGGAGCCACGGGCCTCCCTGAGCCTCCCGCCGGGCTCCTCGGCTAAGATAGAGTACCCGGTGAGACTTGCTCCGGGCCGCCACCGCTGGGGCCGGGCGAGGATAGTCGTCAGTGACTACCTGGGGCTCTTCCGCAGTGAGCGCGAGGTTGATGCAGGGTTAGAGGTCAGGGTGCCGCCTAGGCCCCTGGTCAGCGGCCGCTCCCGGGCAGTGATAGTGGCCACGCCCCAGCCTGGGGGGATGGCGAGCCTCCGGAGGAGGGGTGTTGGCACGGAGTTCCTTGGACTCCGCGAGTACGTGCCAGGCGACGAGCCCCGCTACATAGACTGGAAGTCCACGGCCAGGACCGGGAGGCTGATAGTCAAGGTTTTCACGAGGGAGGCGGTAATGAGGGTTGCAATCGTTGTTGACGGGGCTAGTAGCATGTACAGGGGCTTCATAGGTGAGACCAAGATAGAGTATGCTGTCCGGCTCGCGGCGGCCCTCGCCGAGTATCTTGGCAGGAGGGGTGATACGTACCGCCTCTACTACATAACTGGCGGCGACGCGGTGACCTATACGCCCTGGCTAAGAGGTAGGTCATCAACGCTGCATGTAAGGGCCTTCCTTGCGGATAACCTTGAGTGGCCCGTAGGAGGCCCCAGGCGCGGCACGGCGGCAAGGCCCTGGCCATCGGTGACTGGGAGGGATCGCTACGAGGCCCTCGCCCGAGCACTTATCACCACGCTCCCGAGAGGCAACGCAGCCATTGTAGTGATATCCGATTTCTCGGAGTCGCCTACGCGGGCGAGGATATTCGCGGATAGCGTTGAGCCCCTGCTCTTGATGCATAAGGTCGTCTACGCGCTCATACCCGTCACTCTGATGTTCGAGTTGGAGAGGCTCAGCGGGCTAGCAGCCGCCCTGTACCGGGTGAGGCAGTTCAGCTTGCTCGAGACCTACGCAGAGATAATACGCATCCTCAAGTCGAGGGGCGTCAAGGCTGTGGCGACGGGGCCAAGAGACCTCCTAGACTACATACTCTACAGGCTTGAGCACATGAGGGGAGTGATATCATGAGCAAGCGCCGCCACCTAGCCCTCCGCGTGGCCAGCGCCGTCCTCGCAGCACTAGCCGTCCTCGCGGCTGCCCCTATGCAGCAGCCCCTGAGAGCGGCTAGCCACACCCTCGTGGCAGAGGCCTGGGAGCTGCTGCCGCCGGGCCTTGCTCTGGCCGCCGCGGCCCTCGTCGTGGCCAAGCGCCCCGGCGCTGGCTACCTGGCGGCTGGCGTCGCTCTGGCGGCATTGCTTGCGGTTGGCAGCGTAGACGTCTCCTCGGCGGCCGTCGCGGTGCTGTTGCTCTTAGCCTCCTCAGCCCTCTACAACGCCTCGCTCATGCTTGAAGTCGGCTTAGCCTCCTCCTCCCAGGGGAGGCGCCGAGTCCCGTGGCCTGCTTTGTCGCTGCTTCTTCACGGCTTCTCCGCCGCCATAGCCTACTACGGTGCCGTGCTTGCGTTGAGGCTGTATGAGGCCCTGCTCACACCCCCCAGGGGGCTCACGGGGCCTGGGGCGCTGGTGTTGAAGCTCCTCTCCGAGAGTCCGACCGCGAAGCTTGTGTTAGCAGTGGTCATAGCCGCGGGTCTCTATTACCTGGCCTCCATTGTCGCAGCGCCGCTACTCTACCTCGCAGCAGCCGAGCCGGTGGAGGCCCAGGCGGCTGTGGCCCGCAGCCTGCTCGCCGAGGCCGAGCAGGTTAGGAGGGGGATGCTCTGGTACCACCGTGTGCTCCGGTGGGGGCTCCGCCTTGCCGGGCTGCTCCTGGGCCTATCGCTAGCCGCCCTCCTCGACACCGCGGTGGCCTCGCTGCTCGGCGCCCTGGGGCCGGCAGCGGTTGCGCTGCTGACGGCTCTGGGGCTCCTCGCCGCCTGGTGGTTACTAGGCCTGCTCAGTGACCGACCGGGCAGGTGGAGGGCCCTGGTGTTCGCGTCTGCCGTGCTGCTACTACTGCTCACCGCGTACACAGCTACCGTGGAGCCGGGATGGCTCGGCAAGGACCTGGGGGTGCTCTGGGCGGCGGCCACGGGGGGCCAGCCGCCTCTCTACCGCGTCGACGCCATGCTCTCCGCCAGGCTTGCCTACTACGAGGGCGTCCTCGAGAGGGGGTTCGCGTCCATAGCTGAGTTCCTCAAGCTGGCGGCTAAGCTTCTCTGGGGGTGAGCGTTATTGGCCTCAAGGGATATCGTGTCATTGGCCCGGTCCCTGGTCTCGCTGATCGTCGGGCTCTTTTTCGCCTACATGGGCTACGCGTTTTTCAATGCGAGCGTTGCCTGGCTCGCCGCGGAGCCCCCTAGGGTACTGGCTGGTCTAATGGCGGGGCTCGCGGGCTTCACCTCAACTGCTGCCGCGGTGACGCTGCTCCGTGACTGGCTGGTCCTAGAGAAGCTTGAGAAGAGGACCAGCAGCGGGGAGACGGAGGCACAGCAGAAGGGGAGAAAACAAGGGATAGGCGCAGGATAAGGGAGAGCTACTGCGCGGACCTAGGCTCAACCCTCAGCAGCTCAGCGGCTCTCCTCGCCCTGCGACGTGCCTCCTCCACGCTCCCGGCCCGGGCCAGCACGACCGCCATGCGGCGCCCCGGGTAAGTCACGGGCTTGCCGAACCACCGCAGCTCGACGCCCGGTATGCGCAGCGCCTCCGAGGCGCCCCGGAGCACCGGGAACCACTCGCCGTCGAGATCGGTGTAGACGGCCCAGCTGGCGCCGGGGCCTAGGAGCTGGACTTCCGGCACGGGGAGCCCCGCGGCGGCCCTGGCGTGGACGGCGAACTCGCTGAGGCTCTGCGTCACTAGCGTCACTAGGCCCGTGTCGTGGGGCCTTGGGGCGACCTCGCTGAAGAGGAGCCTGCCGTCCCGGGTGTAGAGCAGCTCGACGCCGAACACGCCGACGCCGCCCAGGCCCTCGGCGACCCTCCTCCCGATCTCGACGGCCTTCCCGAGCAGCTGCGGGTCCCGGGTGCTGGGCTGCCAGCTCTCGACGTAGTGGTACTCGCCGTACCTCCAGTGCTCGACCGGCTCCATGGCCGAGGTGGCTATCCTCTCTCCGTCGAACCAGCGGTACGCAAGCACAGTGAACTCTGTTTCGAGCCTCACGTACTCCTCCACTATGACCCTCCTGCTCGCGCCCCTCGCATGGCTCACCGACTCCCGGTACGCCCGGTACACCGCCTCCCTGGAGCCCTCGTCGACGCGGACGTGGCCGTGCCCGCTGCTGCTCATCTCCGGCTTCAATAGGCAGGGGTAGCCCACTTTCTCGCAGGCCTCGTAGGCCTCCTCCTCGTTGGAGGCGAAGGCGTACCTCGTGGTGGGGAGCCCCAGGCGCTCCGCGGCCCAGCGCCTCAGCTCGATGCGGTTCATCGCTATCTTGACGGCGGCCGCGTTGGGGACTACGCAGTAGCCCTCCCTCTCAAGCTCCTCGAGGGCCTCCGTGCTTATCGCCTCAATCTCGGGTATGACCGCTATGGGCTTCTCCCTCTCCACTATAGCCTTGACAGCCCCCTTGTCGAGCATGTTCACCACGTAGCTCCGGTGCGCCACCTGCATAGCCGGGGCGCCGTAGTAGCGGTCAACAACCACAGTCTCCAGTCCGAGGCGCTGCGCCTCAATCACGACCTCCTTGCCCAGCTCGCCTCCACCCAGTAGGAGGATTCGGGCCGCGCCGGGGCCCAGGGGGCTGGGCAGCTCGCTCCTAGGCGCGCACGGCAACCCGAGGGACACCCCACGGCTACATGGAGGAATCATGACGCGTAGCCCGTGAAGAAACGGCTAGGAGTAGTCATGTACTATGAGGCCCTTGCCGGATACCCAGTCGTAGACCCTGGTTAGGCCCTTCTCGCGCCTCCTCCGGTAACTCGTCCTAGCTAGCTCAGCCATCCTCATTCTCCATGTGAGCTGCTCGCCGCTCCCTACGTCCCAGCGGTGGACGAGGGGGTGGCCGTCCAGGAGCCTCACCGCCCCGGACGCTATCATCTCCTCAGCTCGCCTGGAGGCGTCCTCGTGGCCCAGGCTGCTCCAGCACACAACCTCGGCGACCCTAGAGCCCGTGGTGACGAAGCCGCCGTCGCTGCTCCTCGTTACTCCCCCGACTAGGAGTTCGCAGCCCCTCTCCCTGGCGGCGTCGACGTCAAAGGCGACTGGGTGGCCCCGGGCTCTGCCCCGGTTAAGGGGGTACCCGGCGGGCGCCAGAGCCTTCACGACGACGTAGACGTCTTCCCTCGCCTCCAGCCTGTAGCCGGCGAGCCTCCTACGGGCGGCGCGGTCAAGCAGCTCCAGGAAGTCGCTCTCCACGAGGGGTAGCAGCGTGCTCGTCTCGGGGTCGCCCAGCCGAGCATAGTACTCTATCACCACGGGGCCCCAGAGGCCGGTGAGCATCATCTGGCCGCTCAGCGCGCCCCTGTAGGGCTCCCCGGTCTCCCCGCGGAGGGCCTCCAGGGTCTTCCTGAGTATCTCGAGGGTCTCGCGGTACTCGCTCTGCTCGAGGAATGGGAGGAGCGGGGCAGGCCCCGCTATCGCCCCCATGCCGCCGGTCTCGGGCCCGGTGTCGTAGGGGAATAGGTGGGGGTTGTCCTGGGCAGCGGGCAGCGCCACGACGGTCTCGCCGTCGCTCACCACGGGGACGGTGTACTCGACGCCGTCCACCCTCTCCTCGACTATAACCGTGTAGCGGAGCCCCTGGTACCTCTTCCTCATCTCCTCGGCGAGCCTGGCCGCGTAGCCTGCGGCTGCCTCCCCTGCCTCGATGTGCTCCATGGGCTGGGCGAACACCCTGACTCCGCGGCCCCCCGCCTGCCTCGCCGGCTTCACCACGACGTCTCCCGCCGCCCTCGCGTACTCTGCGGCCTCCTCGGGGCTGCTGAAGCCCCGGAACCTCAGCCTGCCCGGGATGCGGTGCCTCCACATCAGCTCCCTTGCGTACACCTTATCCATCTCTATCATGGCAGAGGCCTTGCCGGCGCCGAAGACCGGGAACCCCCTCTCCCGTAGCGTGTCCGCGACGCCGGCGAAGAGGGGCTCCTCGGGCCCAATAACCACCAGCTCCGCGCCGTAGTCCTCGGCGGCCCTCACGGCGTCCTCCGGCGAGGTCGGGGAGCCGTGGTAGACCCTGCCGCCGGTCTCCAGGGCTACCCGCTCGATGCCCGGGTTGTGGTTCTTCATCAGCGCGGCTATCCTTGGCTCGGCGCTGCTCCTAGCCATGAGGAGCGCCAGGGCGTGCTCCCTGGCACCGTCCCCGACGAGCAGGACCCTCACCGCGGTTCACCCCATGCAGTGCGTGCAGGGTTCTATCCCGTGGCCAGAGAGGTATGAGACGGTCTCGCCCAGGGGGAGCCATGCAAGGCTGTCAACGTCAAGGACGCGGGCTATCTCATCGTCGTCAAGGTGTCTTGCGACAAGCGCCTCCTCGTCGAGGACCTGGACCTGGAAGGGGCAGGGCCTCACCAGCCTGGGGCTCGAGACGGCGGCGTGCACCTCCCTGGCGCCGTGGAGGCGGCGGAGCCTCTGAACCACGACCTTCAGCGTCAACCCCGTGACCACGCTGTCGTCTACGACGACAACCCTGGCGGCCTCGAAGACGCTGGGCACCGGGTTGAGCTTCAGGCTGAGGAGCCTCGCCCTCTCCCCGGGCGGGAGCTGCGCCACAGCGGTGCGGACCCTGCCTACTGTGGAGACGAAGCCCAGCTCGAGCCTAGCCCCGGAGGCCTCCGCGTAGCCCAGAGCGTAGGGGAGCGCAGTCTCCGGGACACCGACGACGACGTCGGCCTCCACGCCGTGGCTCCGCGCGAGCCTAGCCCCCATCTCCCTCCGGAACCGGTACACGTCCACGCCGTCCACGAAGCTATCCATCCTAGCCAGGTAGATGTACTCGAAGAGTGAGGTGCGCCGCGTGCCGCCCAGCCTCACCTCCTCGAAGACCTCTGCGTCGCCGTACACGGCCTCGCCGGCGCCGATGTCGTGGCTCCACCTGCCACCCATGAGGGTTATCGGCGCCGTCTCCGTGGCTGCGTAGAGGGCCTCGAAGCCGTAGCCGCCGAGGCTGAGGGGCCTCCTTGACTCGTAGCCCCTCCCGGCCGCGTAGCCGCCACTCCTCGTCAACACTATGGCGGCGCAGGGCGCGTACCTGGCATCGCCTGCAACCATCTCCGCTGCCTCCCGCAGCCCCTTCTCGGCGGCGGCCCGCGCCAGGGGCCCCGGCGGGCACCCACCGTCAACGAGCGCGGCCGCCTCGCCCGCGTAGACATGGAGCCTCGCGGAGGGCTGGAACGCGGCCGCGACGGCGTATCCCCGGGGCAGGGTGAAGCCCTCCCTCCAGGGCTCCAGCCTCTCCGCCACGAGGCCGCCTCCCGGCGTGGCCGCCACGGCCTCCGCCACGGTGCCCCGGTGCCTCAGCCCCATGACCCCGTAGTAGGCGTACCTAGACGCGTCCTGGTCCCTCTCGTAGAAGTAGGCCAGCAGGAGACCCAAGACCACTCACCCCACCCGGGCCGCACCCCTCCTCCTCGAGTAGCCGAAGACCTGCTCAAGAAACGCGACATCCAGCGGCATGGGGTACACGGCGGTGAAGCACCCCATGCAGAGCCTCCTACCCACGGCCTTCTCGAGGTTAGCCACAGTGTTGTAGAGCACGGAGTCAGCGCCCACTATGGACGCGACCTCCTCCTGGCTCCTCCCGTGGGCGACCAGCTCACTCCTAGTCGGGATGTCGACGCCGAAGAAGCAGGGGCTCACCACGGGCGGGGCAGCGCTCCTGAGGTGCACCTCCCTAGCGCCCGCGGCCCGGAGCATCGAGACCAATCTCCTGGCCGTGTCGCCCCTCACTATAGAGTCGTCTACGAGCACGACCCGCTTGCCATCCACGCTGCCGGGTATCACGCTGTACTTCATGCCAAGCCTGGCCCTCCTCACAGAGGGGTCCGCGATGAAGGCCCGGCCCACGAACCTGTTGAGGTAGATCACCTCGTCTAGCGGGAGCCCTCTCTCCTCCGCGTAGCCCAGGGCGGCGCTCCTCCCGCTATCCGGCACCGGGGCGACCAAGTCGGCCTCCACGCTATCCATGCGTGCGAGGAGAGCGCCCATCCTCTTCCTGGCCTCGTGGGCCACTACGCCCTCGAAGACGCTGTCCGGGCGAAGGAAGTAGACGTACTCGAAGGCGCAGGGCAGGGGCTCCTCGGGGGCGGCGAGCCGGTCGAGGTAGCAGCTGCCGGGGCCCCCGGGGCAGTGGAGGAGCCCCCCGGCGGGCAGCTCCCGCCACGGCAGCCCCAGGGCCTGCAGGGCCCCAGTCTCGGAG
>JALUFI010000269.1 GCA_027043685.1 Pyrodictiaceae archaeon | reverse complement strand
GTCTCCCTGGAGAGCCTCACGCCCCTCAACCGGATGGAGGCTATGAGGCGGAGGCCCTCCCCCGGGGGCTCCGCGGGCTCGTAGACCCTCAGGGTGCCGGGGTTGCCCTTCCACGTCGAGACCACTACAACCCTCCTGGCTCCCAGGGAGGCGGCGTCGTAGTAGAGGTCGCGGAGCGTCGCCTTCCCCCGGTTCATCCTGACAGCCCTCGGCAGCACCGAGACCAGGTCCTTGACGAAGCTCCGCACCCGCTGGCTCGGCCGGTGACTAGTGGTGACGAGTATCAGGGGCTTCCCCGTCTCCACGGCCACGGCACCCAGCAGCTACATCGCGGGGCTCCACGAGGTGCGGGGAAAACAGGATGGAGAATGAGGGGGTTGAGGGGCTGCGATGCCCTGCGTAAAAGAGCCGTTGATGGGTCCGTGGGTGTTAGTCCTCGCGGACGATGACCTTGGGGAAGGTCTTGCTTAGCCCGGTGCGGGGCACGTAGGCGCCGCCGGCCCAGACGGCGCCGCACTTGGTGCATGTCCAGATGCCGGTGGCGATGCGCTTCACGTGGCCCCTGGCGCCGCAGAAGGGGCAGACGTGGTCAGCGTACCTCCTCTCCATTACGTCGCGCCAGCGCTTCCTCAGGGTGGAGCCGTAGCGGGGCCCGAACCTGCCCGCGATGCCGACGCTCCTCGTCCTCCTAGCCATCCCGGGTCATCCCTCCAGCCTATTGGAGCAACCCCTGGACGGGGCCGGGTGCTGCGCGGCCTCCTTTTAGAGGCTACTCCTCGGCGCCCTGCTCCTCCAGGGTCTCCTGCTGCGCCGCCTCCTCTTCCTCGACCACGGGCTGGGGCGCCACCGGCTCCTCCTCGGCGGCCTCCTCTGCCCTCCTCGGCGGGGGCGGCGGGGCCTGCTCCTCCCCCGGCTGCTGCTCAGCGGCCTGCTGGGCCAGCTGCTGCTCCAGCTTCTCGCGGTACGGGTCCACGTAGGTCTTGAGGGCCTCAAGGTAGACCCTTGACTTCCTTATAGCGGTGTCGACTATGCGGAGCACCTCGTCGTAGTCGAGGCTCCCCATGCCCGTCTTCTGCATCCCCGCCACGAGGCCCTCCTCGCTAACCGCTACAACGAGCCTCGTGTCAGCCACCTGCTCCTCCTCGTAGGAGGGGTCCACGAGGAGCTTGTTCCCTATCTTCGCTGTCGTGACTGTGACGACGCGGTGGTTTATCGGCAGCAGGCCGGTGAACCTGCTCCTGTCGACGCGGTAGCGGTCGCCCTCCTTCACCGCTGTGGGTATCCTCGCGGTGAGCAGCGCAGCCATAGCCGCCAGGGCTGAGGCGTCGAAGAGGTTGCCGTCGTGGTTCAGCACGTAGATGTCTACGTATACCCTCCAGACGTGCTTGCCGGGCTCCAGGACGAGCTTGTCCAGCGCCACCGCCCGTATCTCCCTGAGGCTCCTGTCAATGACCCTCGCCAGCTCTATCGCGTTCTCGTCGGGGGGCCCTGGCTCGAAGGTCGGGGAGGCGAGTGGCACGAACTCAGCGTGAACCACGAGGACGCCCTCGTTCGGGGTGTCGGGGAACGGGGCCACGACGTCCATCTTGACGCCGGCGAGCACCACTGTCTCGCCGAGCTTGACCAGCGCGGAGCCCTCTGCCCTCTCCACGTAGCCGGGGACTATCTCGACCCTCCTTACCTCGTCCAGGCGGCGGCCGTCGAGGCGGACGCCGCGGTTGAGGAGCAGCTCCATGGTGTGCCTCTTGAGCTTGGGCATCACGGGCTGTATCGAGGGGGTGAGGCTCACGGCTCAACCACCTCCACTCCATGCATTTGCGTCGCGGGTCTAGGCCTGGGCCTGGGGCTTCTCCTCGGGCTGCTTCTCCACGTACTTGCGGCGGAGGGCCTCCTTCTGGAGCCTGTAGAGCTCCATTATGCCGCGCCTCGCCAGCTCCATTGCCTTCGCGAACTCGTCCCTAGTGAGCACTCCGTTGAGCTGGAGCAGCACCACCTTGCCAAGGCTGGGCGCCATCGCCACCGGCATGTCGGCCTCCGCGTAGTTGTCCTCTATCTCGTCTATGTCTAGGACGAGGACGCCGTCCACCTTGCCGACCGCGACGCCGGCGACGAGGTCCCTCATCGCTACACCCGCGTCAGCGAGGGCGAGGCTGGCCGCGGTTATCGCCGCCGTGCGGGTGCCCCCGTCGGACTGGAGGACCTCCATGTAGACGTCTATAGCAGTACGGGGGAACAGCTCCGTGAGCACCACGGACTCCAGGGCCTCCCTAATCACCTTGGATAGCTCCACCTCCCTCCTCGTCGGCGCCGGGGTCTTCCTCTC
>JALUFI010000268.1 GCA_027043685.1 Pyrodictiaceae archaeon | reverse complement strand
CTCCGCACCACCACCTTCTTCAGGGTCTCCGGCACCGGGAGGATGTCGCCCACGAGCTCCTTGGCGACGTCGTAGACGGTCTTCCCAACCTTGGCCTCGTCGACGTCGTAGCTGCCGACTATCTCTATGTCCTCTATCCTGTAGGGCAGCTTGTACTTCGCGAAGGGCACGCCGTAGGGCGGGACCTCGCCCTTCTTTATCCTCTCCACGCCGACCGCGAAGTGGGTTGCGACGAGGCCCTGCCCGACGAGCACCACGCGTATCGCCACGGCCAGCTCACCTCCACCGCTTGTGCGTGTGTACATGCACGTGTACGGGCCGGGTCTTGGGCCACGGGGGCTCGTTGGCTGCGCGGTGTACGGCTTGGCTTGCCTCTCCCGGGGGGTGAGGGGGTCTCTCCCTCGGGACTGGTGTGCTGCGTGGCTTAGTGTTTCTGTTCCTGGTTGATGTTTTTGCCTTTCGTTGCCTGGTTAGTTGCCGAGTACTAAACAGTTGGGCGTCTTCTATTTATGTGTTTCTCTGCATAGGTGGCGGGGCTCCGCCACCACTGGGAGGCAGGGCAGCCCCGAGGCGAGGCCATGGGCGGCGCGGAGGCATTGCTCCACGTCGCCGGCGCAGCGGTGGAGGTGGCTGAGGCCGTGGGGGTCGTCGCTGCCACCGAAGCCCGGCACGGGGTCGAGGAGCCTGCAGGAGTAGGCCAGGTGGGCGAGCAGGGTCTCCGCGGCCCTCACCCCGGTGGGGCAGGCGGCTGCCGCCACTGGCTCGGCGCCGGGGGCGGTGAGGAGCCGGTCTATGTGCCACCAGAGCCGCTTCCTCCTGCCGCATAGGTGGCGGCGGAGCCTCGCTGCAAGCCCCCCGGGGCCCATCGCTGAGCCTGTGTAGATGTAGACGCCGGCCGGGAGCCTGAGCGGCCTGCCGCGTATAGTGAGCACGGCCTCCCCGGGCAGCCGGGCCACGAGCATGTAGACGCCTGGCCTCCTCAGCTCCTCCATGTTCAACCCCGCAGCGCCTCCCGGATCGCCTCGGCTATCTCCTCCACGTCGCTTACGCGGTGGCACCACTTCGCCACGTAGCGCAGCGCCCCGGGGACGCTGCTGGGGTAGAGCACCCAGCCCCTCCTCTTCGCGGCCGAGAGGGCCTCCCCCAGCCGCTCCCCGACACGGAGCGCGGCCAGCGGGGTCTCGGGCCGGGGGAGGAGCGGCTCCGCCCCCGCCTCCTCTCCGAGCCGAGTCATGAGGCCTGCGAGCCGGTAGAGCCTCTCCATGAGCAGCTCCAGGCCCTGGGTGCCCAGCCGGTGGAGGGCCTCCACCGCGGCCGCGAGGCCCGCAGCCGTCCGGGTCCAGGGGAGCCCCAGCTGCCTCCCAAGCGGCATGTAGGGCGCCTCGAAGACCAGGGGCTCCAGCAGCGGCTCCCCGGAGGCGGCGAGCGCGCCGCTGGGCGGGGGCACGAGGTGCTTGTGGAAGTCGAGGCCGAGGAGCAGGGGGCCGCCGCGGGGGACGCGTAGCCTCCCCGTCGCGGCCAGGGGGAGCCCGCCCCAGGCAGCGTCCACGTAGACCACGGCGCCGTGTGTCCAGGCGGCTTCGGCGGCCTCCGCTATGGGGTCCACGGCGCCGTTGTCGGTGAGCCCCGCGGTCACCACCACCGCGGCCACACGGCGCCCCTCCCTCTCCAGGAGCGCCTCGAGGGCCTCGACATCCATCCTAAGCTCCTCGTCGACGGGGACGCGTAGCAGCCTCATGCCGAGCAGCCTCGCCGTCTTCGCCACCGAGGCGTGGGCGGCGGCGCTAGCCGCAACCGCGTCCCTCCCGGTCAGCTCCCTGGCCGCGTAGAGCGCGGTGAGCACCGACTCGCTGCCCCCGCCAGTGGGGATGACGGCTGCGGCCCATGGGCCGAGGAGGCGGCGGAGCAGCGAGGAAAGCTCAGCCACGAGCGCGGAGACGCTGGGCCACGTATCCGGGTCGTTGAGGTTCACCGCCGCGTAGGCCGTGTAGGCCTCCAGGGCCACCGGCAGAGGCTCAGCGACCATGCTGCCAGCCGCCCTGCAGGGCCCCTGCTCCCCCCTCCTCAGCACCGTTGTCCACGCAGCCAGCACGCGCCCCCTCCCAGGCCCCTCCAGGGGCCCCTGTGCTGCCCCCCGGGGCCTCCTTGTGGGCGCCGCACAGCTATCCTCATCCTTGAACAAGTTGAATGGTTAGGCACTTGTCCCCTGGTGGGCCTGGCGGTGGACGACGAGGAGTGGAAGCCGTGGAGCCCCGCAGCCTGGTCCCAGCCGCGGCGCTCGCCTTCGCGCTCGTCCTGGCGCACGGCGCCCCTGCCGCGGCTGGGACC
>JALUFI010000267.1 GCA_027043685.1 Pyrodictiaceae archaeon | reverse complement strand
AGAGCCAGTACCGCGAGGGCAGCGACAGCTATCGCCTCAGTCACACGTTCAAAGGCGATCAAGTTTATCACGTTGACTAGCCTTGTGCCACTGCTGCGCTGCAGAATGTATGCTCTCACAAGCTCGCCCCCCGCCCTCGCGCTCGGAGTGATATTGTTGACGAATATGTTGACGAGGTAGGCTGCATAGGCGTCGCGGAACCGAAGCCTCCCCATACCGGACCAATGGAAGACAATATAGGTACGAGCGGCGTAGAGGAACGTCGAGGCTATGTAGACGAGAACAGCGAGAACAACATACTCCTTGTTAGCAGAGGCTATCGCGCCGAGGGCGCCCTGGAGCCATTCGAGCAGCTTCGGCACCCCGCGCCTAGGCGCGCAAGAAACCCGGGTTACCGGCTCCCGCGAAGAGCCTCCTCCTTAAAGGGGGGTTAGGCGGTTCGTATGATTAAGCTCTTCGGTATACCGTCATACAGTACAGCGAGTATCTTTGCCTCGACATCGGCTTCTGCAAGTTTCTCCACATCCTTCCTTATAGCTTGCAGCCTTGATATCTTAGAGTTAATGTATTCCGCAAGCTCCTCCATGGTGTGCAGCTCGGTCTCTGCGCTCGGGTTTATCATTATTGTTATCCTGTCCAGCTTTATCACCGTCTCACCCGGCTGCGTCATCTTAGCCTCACTGCCGACAAGACTCATTATGAGGCTGCGCAGCTTCTTGTCCTGCTCGCTCTTAGCCCGCAGGTCCTCGATTAGCCGTAGCAGCTCACCGAGCTTCTTGCGTAGATCAGTTAGCTGCGCATCTATGTAAGCAAGCAGGCTCTTAGGGGAGTTAAACTCGCGTAGCCCCGTCTCCATGACGCACACCCTCTCCCCTTGGCGCTCCGTGTGGGAGTCCCCGGGAAAAGAGTGCTCAATTATTTAAAAATGTGTGTTTAGGGCTAGCTCTAGAACTCCTCCTCCTGAGTGAACCTCTCCAGTACCTTCTTGAAGTACCTCCTTATAATCACGACAACCACTATCGCGAATACCGTTATTGCTATTAGATTCGAGTACCTCATTACTATCGTCAATGGCTTAGGCGTCACAGTCATCGATATTCTGGACGGCTTCAACGTGACTACAGCTGTAGTGCATGCAGGGTTATAGCCGGGAACACTGACGCATATGCTATACTTCCCTATGGGTAGGTTAACGTCAAGCGTGCCATCAGGCAGGGTTATGCCGCTAGTACTGTAGCGGACATCCACACCGCTCACGGTTACATGTGCGCCCGCGACTGGCTGTCCAACGTCATTTAGGACGTAGATTGTCAGCTTGCTTGTCGCGCGCGGGTATGCTATGGTTATCGGCTTCTTTGAGGGCTTGAGCTTCTTCTCAATCTTGGGGTACAGCTTATGCTTGGACACTAGCTCGACTTTTGACCCGTTAAGCAGTAGAGGCAGAGTAACCCTTCCAATACTACCCTTCTTTATAGTTGCTGCATCTACTCCGTCAACTTTAACGACTACATCATCTATCAGTGTCCCCTTGGGCGAGTAGGGGTCACGGATAGTTATGTTAGTTAGCTCCCTCGTCCTACGCAGCTCCAGCGTCACTGACGCATTGCCCTCGAGGGTGACGTTCTTCTCAGCCCCACCGTAGAGGGGTAGACGGTATCCACGAGGCGGCAGCGGCTCAGCCTTAACAGTGTAGGTGCCGCGCACCAGGCTGAAGACGGCTGTACCATTCGTCTTCTCCTTGGCTACTTGCTTATCTGCATGATAGATGATTATGGTGCTTGGCACTGGGGCGCCGGTGTCCGAGCCTCTCGTCATGACTTCAAGTCTATACTTCATCGGCATTAGCCTTATCTCGGCGCTTACTCTTGTAGTCGTTAGGTTAACCTCTATCTTCTCTGGCGCGTAGAAGGCTGCTTTTGCGCCACCCGTGGGCAGGGGCTTCACGACTATGTAGGCTTTGCCGCGGTACCTCGTCACCAGGTCTATCCTCTTTGTTGTGTAGGCTGGTGCGGGGAGCCGGGTTTCTGCGAGCTTCACGCCGGTAGGCGTCTCTAGGATTATAATGAGTAGATCGTTCGGCTTGGCTATGTAGTTGCTAGTTATCGCTAGTGTTACGAGTACGGGTATCCTCGCAAGCCGGACTGTTAGCGTCTTGTCGCTATAGAGACTTACCGTTGCCATGTAGGTGTAGTAGAGGCTGTGGGTAAGGTCCCTCACAGTGATGTTATAGTTGTCTGCTTTTAGGCTCAGCGTGTAAGTCGCGGGGCCGCCTGGCTTGTAGCTGATCATGATAGGTTTACTTAGGTGCTGTGAAGCTATGAGTAGCTCGAGTGGCGCCTCGGGCGGCTTCCCTGTATAGGAGTCCACTAGTCTTATTGTAAGCGTGAAGTTCCGTATAGCTAGCCTGAGCTCGGGGTTCTCCGCTAGTCTGCTGCATGCAGTGGTCTCAATAAGCGGTTTATGGATGGTGTCGAGGGGCGTTATGTTGAGTGTTATGTTTGCAACGTATATGGTCATTATGTCCGCTTCTCCGTTCTCCCCGAGCGTGCTGCCTCTGTAGAGCACCGTGTTGTTGTAGGTTAATGTGTATGTGACGCGGAAGGAGTTGACGGGGTTGCCTCTCTCGTCCACGACTCTTATTCTCTGCTCGGCAAGCATGTATGGCTTTAGGCTTGATATTCTAGCTCCTATCATTGACTGTGTGAGTAGGTTGTTTATTGCTACTATCCCGTGTCTTGTTGCGGCTGCGAGTGCTGGCGGCGCCTCTGTGAGGGCTGTGACGGGTACCCCTAGTTTTATGTATGGCATGCCGTTACTGATGGTCAGCAGTAGCGCCTTGTTCGTGGTCGGTGAGATGTAGGCTGCGCTTAGCGTTCCCTTCGCGGTAGCTGCTGCTGTAAGGTAGTAGCTCGTGTTACGCAGCTTGGCTGCGAGCAAAGCTGTAACGGGGCCGCCGGCTTGCGTACTCCAAGTGAGCATGTAGGCTCCATTCACTCTTATTGCTGCAAGTACTAGGCCTCCATTACTGGCTGCAAGCACGAGCATGGTGTCTGGGCTATGGGCTATCTTTGTCACCGGCTCCGGTGTGAAGTAGTAGCGCCATAGATTCACGAGCGGTGTGAGGCTCTTAGCATCGATGACCATAGAGAGAAGGGTTGGTAGCTGGATACGGGCTCCCTTCACTAGGCCCTGGCCCTCAGCCCAGATGTAGATTCTTCCATTGCTGAGATACGCGTCCATGAGCAGGAGCCTGGTTGATGATAGGTTTACCTGCAGAAGCTCGGTTGAGGGCTGCAAGGGGCTGGGTCCAGGCTTTAGGAGCAGGAGGCGATAGCCCTTCACTTCCCTGGGGCATGCTACGGGCGGGGTGCCGGGCCGCAGCACGAGTGGCGTACTGAGGGTATAGCTCCTGCCTATCCTGGTCACAGACGACGACTGCACCGTGAAGCTGTAGCACGTGTTGTTAATCTTGACGTAAAGCACTATGCTGGTAAAGACCCTGGGCACCGGTACCGTGAACGCTCCGGTACTGGTCGTGGTTGCGTTGCCCAGTATCGTGCCCGATGCAGGGTCAACAGAGATCACTGCAACGTTGGCTAGTGGTACAAGCGTGTTATTCGGGCCACTGGCTAGCAGCACCCCAGAGAGCTGAGCGGTCCCTGCGGTGAGGTTTAGCGGCTTAGACTCTGCGAGCAGGAGGGCCCAGGGGGTTCCATCCACGGGGACTAGTTGGAGCGGGATGAGCCTCTCTCTGCGAATCGATACCAGGTTACCGACGGCAAGCCTCGCCTCAAACCAGCCCAGTGTGGTGGGGGCTACGGCGTAGAGCGCGTTCTCTCCACGAACCCTTTCCAGAACAAGCAACGTCTTGCCTACAAACGTCATCGACAATGGTGCGGCTGGTGTGGCGAACTCGTAGAGGAGGCTGCCGTTGACCGACAATATATCTATGATCCCGTTTGCCAACCCGACCGCTACCATAGACGGGTTCGACGCGTTGTCAATGGCTAGTGTCGCGATTCTAGCAGAGTACGTGCTTAGCTTCTCGACACGTATCCTCGGCAACGGGTTTGAAGCGTTAATAACAACTTTAACGAGAACAGTCCTTGAGCCGTTCGCTGCCGCAGCTATAAACCCATTATTGATTGGAATCGCCTTATAGAAGTCGAGGCTTGTCGCGTTCCACGCTGTCAGCGGGGTGGCGGCTTCAGCTCTTGTAGACAGCAGCAATAGGGTAAGGGCTGCCGCGACTACTAGTAGCTCTAGCTTCCTGGACCTCATACTCCATCACCCGTTGACGAGGCCGGCTTCTATAACCCTAAAAATCTATATTGAGAGGTGACTCTGTGCCCCCAGCTACGAGGGCAGGTACGGCCGTACACCACTCGCCTAGCCCCCACAGAGGATGCTCACCCGCCTCGTCGAGGCATGGAGGGCCACGGGGCCTTGCCCAAGCTCCGCTTAAAGCTGCGTATACGTAAGAGCAAGGGTAGCGGTAAAGACGGCAGTGACGGCACGGCTACGGAGCCCGTTGCAGCCGAGGAGCTGGTAGGAGGTTCGGAAGAGGAGACTGAGAAGAGGCCGCTTGAACCCTTCTCAGGGCTTCCCGGCTTCACCGCGATCTCTGCAGCGAAGCCCCTGAACCTGCGTGACTACGAAGAGGTTGAGTCTTATCCCCTTGAGGAGCCCTGGGTCTACGCCCGTATACTCCGCCACAAGCAGACGAGCGAGTACATATACTATGTCTACGAGATAGCCTTGACCCCTAGAGAGAAGAAGCTCTACAACCAGATAATGGACGCCCTCTACTGGGAGCTTAAGCCGCCACCCAGCGACGTGGACCCGGTGGCCTACTTCCACCGGGAGGCGCGTAGGATAGTCCGCACCTTCCAGATAAGGATGGGCCGAACCCCGGGCATCTCCTGGAGGAAGATACTCTACTACGTGACCCGCGACGCGGTCGGGTTCGGCCCGATAGACCCCTTGATGAAGGATCCTGAGATAGAGGACATCTCTTGTAACGGTGTGCGCCGCCATATCTACGTCTGGCACCGCCGCTACGAGTACATAAAGACGAACATAGTGTTTGACAGGGAGGACGACCTGGATAACCTGGTTGTGAAGCTGGCTCACATGGGCGGTAAGCACATCTCGGTGGCATTCCCGGTTGTGGATGCGATACTGCCCGGCGGTCACCGCCTCGCGGCAACGTACCGCAAAGAGGTAAGCACTAGTGGTAGCACGTTCACTATCCGTAAGTTCCGCGAGGACCCAATAACAATAATTGATATGGTCATGGGTAACACACTGAGCCCGGAGGTAGCGGCGTACTACTGGATACTGATGGAGCACAAGAGGCCCGGCATGGTTATGGGTGTAACCGGCTCCGGTAAGACGACTACGTTGAACGCGTTATTGACGTTGCTCAAGCCTTCTGTGAAGGTCGTGACTATAGAGGATACACCGGAGCTGAAGCTCCCTCTAGAGAACTGGGTGCAGCTGATCCCGAGGATGAGCTATGGCTTCGGCGCCGAGGGTAAGAACGAGATAACGCTCTACGACCTTATCCGTATAAGTCTGCGTTACCGCCCCGACATAATTGTCGTTGGTGAGGTGCGTGGCGAGGAGGCTTACGTGCTCTTCCAAGCAATAGCGACGGGCCACGGCGGTATGACGACGCTGCACGCTGAGGGTATAGACGCGGCTGCGAAGAGGCTTACGAGCCCACCTATGAACATACCTAGGGGCTACATACCGTTGATGAACTTCGCTCTACTGATACGCCGCGTCGAGGTAGTGGACAGGGTTACCAAGAGGTCGCGCGTGGTGCGCAGGATAACGAACACCTGGGAGATACGTGACTTCGGCGAATACATCCCGGTGCATAAGTGGAACGCCTATGAGGACAAGCATGAGCTGTACCCGGAGAAGAGCTTCCTCCTACGCCACATAATGGAGCTAGTTGGTTGGACTGAGGAGCAGGTGAGGAGAGAGATAGACTGGCGCGCCACGGTTATCCGGTGGCTCGCCGCTAAGAAGATGAGGAGCTACCAGGAGGTTGCAAGGGTTGTGCGTGAGTACTACCAGAACGCTGAGAGGGTGTACACGAAGGCGGTGTCGGAGCTGAGCGAGATGAAGGGCTTCACAGAGGGCAAGGAGGTGATCTAGCCGCCTTGGCGGTTTCTAGGCAGGCTGCGCGGATGGGTGCTACCGGGGTAACGGATGCCATAGCGCTGGCGCTCTTCGGTGACCTTGGCGAGAGGCTGGCTAGGAGCTTCAAGCTACACGAGTCCCTGCGCCGCGCCGGTATGAATGTGCACCCGAGGCTCTATGCCGCGAAGCTTCTCTTCAACCTCTTCGTCACGGTCTTCGTCCTGGGCACGGCAACGTTCTTCACGTTTATATTCACAAGTAATGTAGTCGTTAGGCTTGTAATGGTTTTGATTACGCTTATGGCGCCCGGTATTGTGTTCGCTTGGGGGCTCTACTACCCGGAGGCGAAGGCCCAGGAGAGGGCCTCGAAGACGGATCTTGAGTTCCCATTCTTCGCTGCGTACATGACCGCTATGGCGTATGGTGGTGTGTCGCCGGAGAAGCTCGTCGAGAGGCTTACCAATATTAGGCTCTTCAAGGCATTGAGGGAGGAAGCGCTTAGGATAATGAGGGACGTGAAGGTATTTGGCCAGAACATTCTCTCGGCGCTGGAGAGGAACGCGCTCTGGCATCCCTCAAGGCTCTACCGTGACTTCATGCTTGGCTACCTTACAACTATACGTACCGGCGGCGATGTGCTGCACTACCTGGAGATACGTACGCAGGAGGTCTTCCAGAACCGCATGGAGGATTTGAAGAACCGTGCCGAGCGCGTGGGCTTCATCGTAGAGGCCTATGCCGCGGTCGCAGTGCTCGGCACACTCTCGCTCTACATATTCTTCATAATCAGCGGCCTAATATCAGCTAAGGGTGGGCTCGGCGGCACTGCGGGTATCATACTCTACAGCTTCGTGGTGCTCCCACTACTCGTAGTAATGATAATCATGATGCTTAGCTCGCTACTACCTAGCCAGGAGAACATAACAGAGCCCTACGCCTACCTCTTCGTAACAGTGCCGCTCGCCGTGCTGGTGTTCCTGGCGGGCGCGTCCCTGCTCGGCGGCCTGCACCCGCCCCCGGGCAAGGGCGTCAACGTGGGCTATGTCCGCAACATCACTTTGGTTGCTGCGGCGGCGCTTATAACGGTCAGCGTCGGCCCTGCAGCGGTGTATCTCTCCAAGGTTAGGAAGGAGAGGGCTATCTCCAGGAGCCTTGCCAACTTCTTCCGTGACCTCTCCGAGGTTAGGCGTACCGGGCTGAGCCCCGAGAAGAGCATAATAATGCTATCCGAGAGGGACTACGGCCCACTGACGCCGATAATTAAGAGGATTGCGGGTGCGCTGTCGCTGGGCCTTCATGTAGAGAAGGCTGTGAGGAACGCTATACGTGGGTACCGTAACTGGGTGCTCCGCGTAACCATGAGGTTCCTCGTCGACGCTATGGAGGTTGGCGGCGGCAACCCGCATACGCTTGACTCGCTTGCAAGGTACATCTCAACACTCGTTGATATCGAGGACCAGTTGAGGAAGAGGCTGCGTGCCTACGTGTTGATGCCCTACTTCGGCGCGATAATGGTTGCTGTTACCAGCGTGTTGACGGTATCGATGCTTGTAACCGCCGTGTCTAAGGCCGGCGTGATAGGCGGCGCAGCTGGCGGCATGGCGGCGCTTGGCGGTCTCCGGCTCAACATATCTCCGGAGAACATAACTAACCTGTTGCTCATAGCTTCGCTTGCCTCAGTGTTCAATGCCTGGCTCAGCGGCCTCGTGGCGGGGAAGATACAGGATCAGAGCCTCGCGTCGGGCTTCCTCCACGCGGCTATACTGACTGTGATAACTGCGGCTGTGCTTGCACTGCTGTTGACCGGCAGCGGTGGCGCCCTCGCACACATAGGGGCGGCGAAGTAGCGTCGCTGGCTGCCCCTCGTGGCTTCCTCCTCTTCTCTAACCCCTGCCTGTTTTAGCCTGCGTGTTTTTATGTTAGTGTTTGGTTTTCTTGAAGAAGTCGAGTATTGAGCGTGTCTGGGTCACTGTTCTTGCTTGGGCTGCGGCTATCTTTCTGTAGAGGCGCTGGATGTCTATCTGCCGGTATTCTAGGCCTAGGCTGTTGAGAAGGCTTCTCGCGTCCTTGGCTATGGCGGGTGCTACGAGTATGCCGCGTACCCTGGCGCCCGGGTTCTCGCGGCGGAGTGTCTCCACGTAGCGGTGGAGTTGGAGGACGGCGTCCTTGCCGGCGGTTACCCTCTTAACCTCTATTACGACGTAGTTGCCCTCCTTGTCCCTTGCTACTATGTCTGCGTATCCATCGCCTATTGGGCGCTCCTTCCTTATGACGTGGAGGCCCTCCTCTATCTCCTCTGGGTGCTCGGCGAGGTAGTCTCTTATCTCGGACTCGTCGAGGTACTCGATGAACTCCGCTGTGTCCTCGAGGCCGTCGACGGCTAGTACGAGGTCTAGGCGGGTGAAGAGCACCTCGAGTATTTCCCGGGGGCGGCCGCGGACGCTGCGGAGGAGCAGTCCCTCCCCGGTCTCCTCGGCGGTTATGCTGCTGCTCTCGGGCTGCCAGTTAACCGGGGAGTAGCCCCGGGGGCGGTGGACGAGGACAGCGCCGTCGGGCTTCACTATGACCAGGCGGTCACCGGGGCCGAGCCTCGAGGCCCCGCGGCCGGTGTACCTCACGCTGCACCTACCCAGCACTATGAGGAGGCGGTGCTTCGCCACCGCGTCGGCGATGAGGCCCGCGGCCTCACGGAGCGATGGGTTAAGCATTAGTGAGAGCTGCGGCAAGGCGCCCAGGGCCCCTCTATCCCGGCGGTGTTACCTCCAGCCTACCCCCTTATCGCGCGGATGCAGCGGTATAGGAGTCTGAGGGGTTGCTCCCAGCCACCCCTCCCCCTCCCGCGGCGCGCACCTTAGCCGCCGCGGGTCTCCAGGCCCTCTAGGGGGCCCCGTACGCGGCGGGATGGATGATGGCTATGCTGGCCGCCAGGAGCCTCAGCGGCGTGGTCGTGGATCTCAGGGTGTTCCCGTTCTTCGCCGACCCAGAGCGCGTCGCTAGGGCCCGGTACGGTGTCTCGGCGCTGGAGGCTGTCGTGAGGCTTGAGGAGATTGGCCGGCGGGGCCTGGAGCGGCTCCGGGCCGCTGTCCGCAGGCTCCGCGTCCCCGGGCCGGATGAGAGCCTTGACCGCGAGGTCCTGGGCTTCTACGCCGCCGCGGTTCTCGCCTACCTCACGGGGAACCGGTGGCTTGTCAGCCGCCTCGCCCTCGCCGAGGCAGAGCGTGGATATGCGGAGCTCCAGCGGATGGAGGATAGTGTTGTGGCCGAGGTCGGGAGGCTTGCAGGGATAAGGAGCCTCGTCTTCGACCAGAGGAGGGCGTACATGGAGGCCATAGCAATCGTCAACATGACGCCGGTTTACCGCGTCTACCCCTACAGCGTGAGCTTCCTCGACTATGTCCGGTACGGGCGCCGCCTACTGGGCGACGACGCGTGGAAGCCGGCTGCCCTGCCCGTCAAGGGTGGCCACGTCTACCTCGACAAGCACCGCGCGGCAAGGCTCGTGAAGGAGGCCCTCACCACCTACGTCGAGGAGAGGATAAGGGTCCTCGGCTCCGAGGCGGCCGAGAAGGGCGCGGCTGAGAAGCTGGGCGCGTTGCTGGAGGAGGCTCGCCGCCTCGCCTCTGAGGCGTCGAGGCCCCGTGGACGCGGCGGCGGGGGCCGCGTGGAGCTGCCCCAGGGCGTTGTTGTTGAGGAGGCTTTCCCGCCCTGCATGCGCGACATAATCGAGAGGGCTAGGCGTGGCGAGCACCTGAGCCACCACGAGCGCTTCGCTATAGCCACTTTCCTACTCAACATAGGCGCCGAGATAGACTACGTTGTTGACGTGTTCCGCTCCATGCCGGACTTCAAGGAGAAGATAACCAGGTACCAGGTCGAGCACCTTGCAGGCCTGAGGGGCTCCGGGAAGAAGTACCGCACCTATAGCTGCGAGAAGATGAAGACGCTGGGCCTCTGCAAAGCCGACTGCGGGACGCGTAGCCCCGTGCAGGCGTACTACCGCAACCTGCGCAGGCTCGGCGGCGCCAGGCGCGGCGGCTCCGGGGGCGAGGCGGGGAGAGGGGCTACGGCGCGGGAGAGTAGTACCGGTTAGCGCTTCGTAGATGATGTAGCTATCTAGCTGTAAAGGTTATAAGAACGCTCCCCGTCTTGCCTAGTCTCTATACCGGAGATGCTGGGTGGAAGGGGGTGGGCCGGGCATGCCGGCCCGCACCCAGCTCGACGAGGTAGACCTCGCGATACTCCGTGCCCTCGCCGAGCTAGGCAGGCCCGCAAGGCCCAAGGAGATAGCTGAGAGGGCCGGGCTCGACGCCCGCCGCGTCGCCGCCAAGATGAGGAAGCTCCGCCGCCTAGGCCTCGTGGAGAGGGTTGAGGAGGGCGTCTACCAGATAACCGAGGAGGGCAGGAAGGCCCTGGAGCAGCCAGTGCTCGCCTAGAGCACAAAAACGCGCACGACAAACGCTAGGCGGGGCACAGAGCATATACTCCGTGCTTTTTGAACCCGGGCTCCTCGACGCGCGGCCTACTTCTTGGCCTTGCTGGCCTTGACTATGTAGAGCGGGGCCCTCCTGCTGGGAGAGTATAGCTCAACGATGCCCTCCTTCTCCAGGCGGCGCAGGACCTGCTTAGCGAGGCTTATAGTCATGCTGTACTTCTCGGCAATCATGTAGGGTGTGACGTACTTCTCGCGGCGAATATCCCTCGCTATCCTCTTGTAGACGTTCTCGGGCACGAATGCGGTGAACTCACGCGCGCGCTCAGACACGCCTCAGCCCCCGCATTGGCAGCCCCCGGGGCTCCTCCGGGCTTTATTAGACTAGTTTCCCTGGCCGCGTCGCCCCTACACCGGGGTGAAGAGCCGGCATTGCCGATTAAGCGTAAACGTAGCATGAGCAGCTTCGATGTCGCCGCAGTGGCCTCTGAGGCCTCCAGGCTCCTCAGCGGCGCGCGCCTGGTGAACGTGTATGACATGCCTGGTGGAGGCCTGCTGCTTCGGCTACGGGGCAGCGGCGGCGACTACCGCGTCGCCGCTGTGCCGGGCGTGAGGGTCCACTTGACCAGATTCGATGTAGGAGGCAAGGGTATGCCCTCCCCAACCGTCATGGGTATAAGGAAGCATATCCGTGGGGGCCGTGTGGTCTCCGTGGAGCAGCTCGGGTTTGACCGCATACTCGTCCTCGGCGTTGAGGCCGGCAGCGGCGTCTACCGGCTAGTCGTAGAGGTTCTCCCCCGGGGCGTCTATGCCCTCCTATCGCCTGACGGCAGGATTCTGCAGCTGAGCGAGGCCAGGGAGATGAGGGACCGTGTCCTGCGCCGCGGGGCGCCCTATGCTCCGCCGCCTGGTGGGCCCCGCCGCCCTTCCCAGCTGGGGGTTGAGGAGCTGAGGGAGCTGCTTAGCCGCGGCGGCGAGGCGGCTAGGGTGCTTGCACGTGGCCTCGGCTACCCCGGGGAGGTGGTTGAGGAGGCGCTGCTGCGGAGGGGCATGAAGCCCTCTGAGCCGGCGGACAGGGTGCCGGTGGAGGAGCTCCTGGAGGAGCTTAGACGCATTGAGGCCGAGGCGCTGCAGGCCCGTGGCTACATAGTATACGGTGACGAGGGCCTGGCGGTCACTGTTGTCCCCTTCGAGCCCCGGGGCCTGGCCGAGGAGTACGGCTACACCGTGAAGAGGTTTGAGAGCATAAGCGACGCATTGGACGCGTACTTCGTTGAGGAGCTTCGGAGGGTTGAGGAGGCGGAGGCCGTCAAGGGGATAGAGGCTGAGCGTAAGCGGCTGGAGGCCAGCATAGAGAAGGCTAAGAGAAACATTGAGAAACTCCGTGAGCGGCTCGAGAGACTTGACAAGTTGATAACACTGCTTGGGGAGAATATGCACCTCGTCTACGAGGCTGTGGGGTGTGCGCGGAGGCTGAGGGAGCGGAGCGGCTGGGAGGCGGTGCCGGGCAACTGCCCCGGAGTCGTCGACGTGGAGCCAAGCCAGGGACGCATAATGCTCGGCATAGGGGGTGAGCTGGTCCCCGTGGATATCCGGGTTGAGCCCTCGCAGCTACTCGTGGAGCTGAGCAAGGAGAGGGGCGAGGTGGAGGCCAAGATTAAGCGAGGCCTTAAGGCGCTCAGGGAGCTCGAGGAGAGGCTCCGGGGCCTCCGCGCCGAGGCGGAGGCGGCCGCGAGGCGTGCCCGTGCCCTGGTGAGGAGGAAGGAGTGGTACGAGAAGTACCACTGGCTCGTCACGAGCCACGGCTACCTGGCTATAGGCGGCAGGGATGCAAGCCAGAACGAGTCAGTCGTGAAGCGGTACCTCAACGAGAAGAGGATATTCATGCATGCCGATATACACGGCGCTCCCGCCGTGGTGGTGTTCGCTGAGGGCGAGCAGCCGCCGGAGCAGGATCTCCGGGAGGCAGCCCTCCTCACCGCAGCCTACTCCAGGGCCTGGAAGGAGGGCCTAGGCTCGGTTGACGTGTACTGGGTGTGGGGCAGCCAGGTCTCGAAGACGCCGCCGCCCGGCGAGTACCTGGCACGCGGAGCATTCATGGTCTACGGTAAGAGGAACTACGTGAGGAACGTGGAGCTCCGGCTCGCCCTAGGCCTCGCCTCCGAGGAGGGGGCCCCACTGGTCATAGTTGGGCCTCCGGAGCTTGTGAGGAGGAGGAGCCTCGTCTACGCAATCCTGGCGCCCGGCGACGAGGACCCATCCAGGCTCGCGGCTAGGCTGAAGAAGCTGTTGAGGGGGAAGCTCCCCGAGGAGCATCGGCCGCTCGCGGACGCGCTTAGTGCCGAGGAGATAAGGCTGAGGCTCCCCGGCCGCTCCAGGGTGCTCAGGGTTGCCCGCGGAGACGCCTCGGAGCCCCCGAGACCCGTTAAGCGCCTACCTGGAGCGGAGGAGGGCTAGGCTCCGCCTCTCAGCAATCCGCGTCCTCACCGCGCTAGCGGCGGGCCTCGCCGGCGGCTACACGGTGAGCGCCACGGGCTGCGCAGCGGCAGCTGCGGCAGCCATCGCCGGCTACGCCGCCACGGTGCCGCTCGCGAACCGATACGTTAGGAAAGGCTTGCTTGACCGCGGGGAGGCCCTATGGGTTGGCGTCCTCTCGGCCCTAGCCTCGCTGCTAATCGGCCTGCTCCTCGGCGGAGCAGCCGCTCATCCTCCCTGAAGCCTCCAGGTACTCCTCGTACCCAAGCCCCGAGCGGAGCAGCTCCAGCACCTCCCTGCTTACCAGCGGCTTGCCGTCCACCAGGGGGTAGCGGAAGGGGAGCACGACCTCCCTCACAAAGCCGTCGCCCAGGTCTACCTCGACGCTGAGGCCGTCAACGAAGCCTAGCTCGGATAAGCGCCTCCCCTCGGCCACCTGGAGAGCGACGTAGACCGCCCCGTCTATGCTGAGTTGGCCCTCACCTAGATGCGCCGCCCTCATCCCGGCCTCGAGGGCCCTGCGGGTCAGGGCCTCCCATGTCCGGCCCCGCGGCGGGTGGTCGCCGAGAATCCCCCCGACCACGAGCACCTCGGCGCCGCCAGCGGTGCCGGGGGTTAGCTCCTCCCGCGCCCTAGGGTCGAGCACGATGACGCGCTCGGGGCTCGTATAGAGGACGCCCCGGAGCTCGAGGATGCTTTCGCGGAAGCAGTGCTCCCTGCCTACGACGCGGCTTATCTCTTCACAGAAGCAGCCAGCGTTGGTAACGTAGAGCCTCTCGCCAGCAATCTCTGCGGCGTGACGGTACTCGGCGCGAAGCCACCGCGAGAAATGGTCCTCGAGATGCTCAATCACTATCAGCGGCCTCTTCACCGCCCCCGGGCCCTCCATCCCTTCTCCACAGCTCCCGGCGCAGAGCCTCCAGGGGCTCATATGGCCGCCCCATATACTCGGCGGCGGAGACCACTCGGGCGCCGCTAGCCCTGGAAACCTCTTCGAGGAGCCGGGGATACTCCAGGTCGCGCGCAAAGTGGTGATCCGCGATTACTAGCTCGGATACATGCCTAGCGGCCTCCACTAGGCCTTGCAGGCCCCTCTCAACATCTTCGCGCGGAACCTTGAAGCCCGCAAAGTAGGTCGGAGGCCCGCTTATGAAGAGGAGATCGGGCCTCGCCTCCCTAATCCAGTCCAGGGCTGCACGGTTCATCGGGCCCTGCACGTCGGACCCATGGACGAACCGGTAGCCGCAGCACTCAACGAGAACCATGACCACGTAGCCCAGCTTGCTCCCCTCAGCCCCGTGGGGCACCGGAGGCGACCCAGCCACCCGTACCCCGTCAAACTTGAAGCTCCTCCCATCGAGTACCTCAAGTCTGGACGCAAGCTCCTCAACGCGGTTGACGCGGAACAAGCGGTGTGCACGAAGCTTCTGGCTAAGATTAATCGCGTGACGCGGGTCCTTCACGAGGAGAATCTTTCCGCGGTAAAGCTCAGCGTCACCAGGGTCACGCAAGTAGTGGTCATAATGATAATGAGTAATAACAATGATATCGGTGTCTTCGAGCTCCCTCCTTATCTCCTCCCGTATCTCCTCCAGACGCCTCAGCTCAACAGGGTGCGGCGGCAGGCCGTAGCGGCGCGGCGCATACGCGACGCCGGGGTCAATGAATATCTTCACTCCACCAGCCTCCACCACAGTAGCCATACTGCGTGAGCCAAAGCTATCCGCGCCTATCACGCGGACACGAATCTCCAAGGCAGACGTCATGCCTCCTCCTCAAGCCATGGATTAGCCAGCAAGCGCCGCGGCGCTCAGAGGCGGCCGCCTCCACGCCTCCTCACCGCCCCCAGGGGCCCCAGGGGCTCGGGTGAGGGGAAAGCTCAGCATCCCTAGACCCCTGGGGAGCGGTGGCAGCCGCGCCGGGGGTAAGCGTCCAGAGAGAGCAGGCCCCAGGAGGCTGGGATAACCCTGGCGTCGCCTAGCATTCACGCACCGTCTCGTATCCCTCGAAGAGCCACCGGTACCTCCGGTAGAGCCTCTCCTCGAGGACTACGTCGTCGCCCTCTATGCGCACGGCGAGGCCCTGCAGGGGCGAGGATGGGGGGTCGGGTAGCCTGCTCAGCTCCCTCGGCTTCTCCTTGCCAATGTATATCCATTTAACTCTCGATGTTTGCCCCTTCTTTCCGGCGTAGCTCAGCCTCCACCAGTACCTGCCCACATAGATGTAGCGTGCCCTCCCGCTACTCGTCCTCCGCGTAACTATGTGGACGGGTTTGAGGTAGTAGCCGGTGCCGCGGAGAAGCGCGTTGTACTCGTATATCAGCCTCTTGTGCTCCTCGAGAGCTGCTTCAAGGGCCCGGTAGCCGCCCTTCACCCGGACCCTGCAGCCCATGCCCGGATGCACCAGGAGGAAGCGGCTCCCCTCCTGCGGAGGGCGGCCCTGCCCAGGGAAAGGAGTGAAGGATACGCCGGGCCCGCGTCGTAGCGCTATGTCCAGCGTAGGAGCGGCGGCCTCTTCTCCATGACCTTCTTCCTTGCCTCCCTGACTAGCTCCTCGGCCTTATCCGGGAAGTCGGGGGGCAGCTTCCGGAAGAGCGGCTCCGGCTTCCCTATGTGGTGCCCGGGCTTCAGCATCGGCTTCTTTGCCTCGTTCCAGCGGCCCCGGTCATGGACGCTTCCCTCGAGGTTGAGCATGCGCCACAGCTTCTCCGCGGAGGCGGGCACGAAGGGTGCTAGTAGCACGGCGAGCGTCGCGACGGAGTTTGCGGCGTTGTACATTATGGTTGCGGCCTCCTCGGGCGCTGTCTTCACCTTCTCCCATGGAGCCCTTGCGTTGAGGTACTGGTTGCCGCGCCTCGCCAGCTCAACCACCTCCTCGAGGCCCTGCTTCAGACGGAAGTTGTCCAGGTGCTCCGCGACCCGGTCGGGGGCGCTGAGGTAGTACTGCTTGAACTCCTCGTCTTCGCTGCTCCAGGGCCCCGGCTCGGGTATGGTTGCGTCGAACCTGCTGTATATGAACTTGAGTACGCGGTGCACATAGTTGCCTATGTCGTCGTTCATGTCGCTGTTTACTATCCTGTAGAAGTCTTTCCAGGTGAAGTTAGTGTCCTTTGTCTCCGGCCTCATTTTTATCAACGCGAAGCGCCAGTAGTCGGCCGGGAGTATCTCGAGGGCCTCGTCTATCCAGATGCCCCAGCGCCTGCTCTTCGAGAACTGCTCCCCCTGGTACATGAGGTACTCGGTCGCGGATATGTACCAGGGGAGCACGTAGGGGTCGCCGCTGGCCATCAGCATGGCCGGGAAGATTATCGCGTGGAACGGTATGTTGTCCTTGCCTATGAAGTAGACGGTCCTTGTGGCCTGGTCGAACCAGTACTCCTTCCACTTCTCCGGCTCGCCGCGCCTCTCAAAGTACTCTATGGTTGCTGATATGTAGCCTAGGAGTGCCTCGAACCACACGTAGATTGTCTTGCCCTCGGCGCCGGGGAAGGGGGCCGGTATCCCCCACTTGTTGTCCCTGGTCACGCTCCTGGGCTTGAGCCCCTCCTCGACCCAGCGGAGGCTGTAGTTCTTCACGTTTGGCGGGAGATTAGACTCTTTCAGCCACTTGAGGAGACGGTCACGGAGCTTCGGCAGGTCGAAGAACCAGTGCTTTGTCTTCCTGAACTCCACTGGGCCTCCGCAGATGGCGCACCTGGGGTTTATCAGCTCGGTTGGGTGTAGTAGCCTGCCACAGTTGTCGCACTGGTCGCCGTGGGCGTAGGGGTAGCCGCAGTAGGGGCAGGTGCCGACCACGAAGCGGTCGGGAAGGAACATCTTGTCCCTCGGGCAGTAGGGTAGCACGTCGTCCTGCTCGAATATGTAGCCGTTCTTGTAGAGCTTCATCATGAACTCCTGGACAAAGCGCTTATGCACCGGGCTCTCGGTCCGTGTGTAGTTGTCGAAGCTTATCATGTACTCGCGGAACAGTTTCGAGACGTACTCGTGGGCCTGGTCGGTGAGCTGCTTGGGGTGCACGCCGCGCTTTATCGCCTCTATCTCTATAGGTGTGCCGTGCTCGTCGCTCCCGCTGACGAAGACAACGTCCTCTCCGCGTAGCCTCAGGTAGCGGGCGAAGACGTCGGCGGACAGTATGGAGCCCACCAGGTTGCCTAGATGGGGCACGTTGTTGACGTAGGGCCACGCGGAGGCGACTATCCACTTCGCCACCTCTCTGCCCCTCCCCTCTCTCGGCGTCCCCAGAGCCTGCCCCAGTGACGCCGATAGTGGGATTATAGGTGGTGCCTCGGCTCCCCGAGGGCCACGCGGTGCCGGTGGAATGGGGTTCTGCCACCTCGCCGTGGGGAACCTCAACGTGGACATATACATGGTTGTCGACAAGATACCTGGGCCGGACGAGAGGGCTACCGCGGAGGAGGCCTACGTGGGGCCTGGAGGAGCCGCGGCTAACTACGCTGTCGCTGTCGCCAGGCTTGGCCACCTCTCCGCGCTCCTTGCGCACACCGGCGTGCTCGCCGAGAAGCTGGGGGTGCTGGAGAGGCTGCGGGAGGCCGGTGTCAGGCTTAGCCACGTAGTTGTACATGGGGACGAGTTCCCGGGCATGGTCGTGGTCGCGGTCGGGCCTGGCGGCGAGAGGGCGATGATAGCGCTTCGGGGCGCGAACCGGCTCCTCCGCGGCGACGAGGCCGCCGGTGCCCACTGCGAGGCGCTCCACGTGGCCAGCCAGGGCCCCGAGGTGCTTGAGGCTGCAGCCTCCAGCGTCGAGGCGAGCCTGGTGTCCTACGACCCCGGGTTCAGCACACTGAGGAAGAACCCCCAGGGGGTCCTGGAGGCGTCGAGGCGTTGGGCCGATGTCCTCTTCCTTAACCGCGCCGAGTACGGCCTCCTGGCCCCGGGCGCGGGCGTGGAGGACGCGGCCAGGCTGCTGGGCGGCAGGCTCCGCGTCGTCGTCGTCAAGCTGGGGGGTGAGGGGGCTGCAGCGGCCACGCGGGACTGTGTGTGCCGCGTCGAGGCTTACCGCGTGGAAAGGGTGGTAGACACTACTGGCGCGGGCGACGTGTTCGCTGCGGCGTTCAACGCGTTCCTCCTCGAGACGGGTAGTATAGAGGGGGCTCTCCGCGCGGCCTCCGTTGCCGCGGGCCTCAAGGTCTCCAGGAGGGGTGGGCAGTCTGCGCCTAGCAGAGAGGAGGTCGAGGAGGCGCTCCGGCGGAGCCCGCCGCGGGTCTGGAGGCTCTAGCCCCGGCGCCGCGGAGCTGCGGCTGGACTGCAGGCTCCCGAGCGGCAGGTACTGCGCCCTCTGCTGCTACGAGACAGAGATGCCACTAACAGAGGAGGACATTGAGAGGCTGGAGGCACTAGGGTACCGCCGTGAGGAGTTCGCGGTTAGGGGCCCCGACGGGGTCTGGAGGCTCCGCAACGTGGACGGGCACTGCGTCTTCCTCGACCCCTCCACGGGGAGGTGCCGCGTCTACCCCTACAGGCCCATGGGTTGCCGCCTCTACCCCCTCGTCTACGTACCCGGGGAAGGCGTGACTGTTGACCCCGAGTGCCCCCTGGCGGCCACGATACCGAGGAGCGTGGTTGAGAAGCTCGCGCCGAGGGTATTGGAGCTAGTGAGGAAAATCTATGGAAGACTACCGGAGTAGCCCCTTGGCCCGGAGCGCGTGGACGCGGTAGCTCGGCGTCACTGTGCGCGGGTGGTTCGCGTACACCTCGTCCACGCGGGCCACCGAGGTGTTCCGGGGCGCCTTCTTCACCTCCTCCGGGCTACGGCGTGCCTGCTCAGCTATCTCCCTCAGCGCCTCCGCGTAGGCCTCAATGTTCTCCGGTGTCTCGGAGTCAGTGAACTCTATCATCAGTGCCTCATCGACTATCAGAGGGAAGTATATCGTCGGCGCGTGTAGCCCGCGGTCAAGGAGAGCCTTGGCAACATCGCCCGCAGTGACGCCGGTCTCGCGGTGCAGAGGCTTCGCGGAGTACACCACCTCGTGCTTGCGAGGCCTCTCGGGGTCGTAGGGCAGCTCGTAGCCCTCCACCCCCCTCATCAGCGCTATGAAGTAGTTGGTGTTTACCGTGGCCTGCAGTGCCGCCTCGCGGAGACCCACGCCAGACAGGCTAGCTATGTACACGTATGCCTTGAGCAACGGGGCTATGTTTCCGTAGAAGGCCCTTATCCTCCCGATGCAGCGCTCGCAGCTATAGTCCCAGTAGAAGCGGTCGCCTCTCCGCTCTATGAGGGGCCTCGGGAGGTAGTCAACGAGTGCGCCCTTCGCGCACACCACTCCGGCGCCCGGCCCGCCGCCGCCATGGGGGGAGGCGAAGGTCTTGTGAACGTTTAGGTGGACTATGTCGAACCCCATGTCGCCGGGGCGGACTATGCCCATTATCCCGTTGAGGTTTGCCCCATCGTAGTACAGGAGGCCGCCGGCGTCGTGGACGAGCCTGGCTATCTCCAGTATCTCGTCCTCGAACAAGCCAAGCGTATTAGGGTTAGTCAGCATTATGCCCGCAGTCCTCTCGCTCAAGGCGGCTCGGAGCGCCTCGAGGTCAACGGTGCCCCGGCTGTTGCTCGGTATCTTGACCACCCGGAACCCAGCCATGGCGGCGCTCGCGGGGTTGGTGCCGTGCGCGGAGTCCGGCACCAGCATCTCGTCACGCTCCTCGCCGCGGTCGAGATGGTACTTCCGTATCATCAGCGCACCCGTCAGCTCCCCAGCCGCGCCGGCGGGTGGCTGCAGACTGCAGCGGTCCATACCCGTGATTTCTGCGAGCCATCTCTCGAGCCGCCAGAGGATCTCCAGCAACCCCTGCACAGTGTCCTCGTCCTGGAGCGGGTGGAGCAGCGCTACCCTGGGATCGGAGGCGAGTTCCTCGCTCACCCGGGGGTTGTACTTCATCGTGCAGGAGCCTAGGGGAACCGGGCCATTGTCGACTCCGTAGCTCATGTGGGCTAGCCTCGTGTAGTGCCTGACCAGCTCTATCTCGGAGAGCCCTGGGAGTTGGGGAGCCTCGCCCCGGCTGAGCCCCCCCAGCCTGTCCCAGGGCTCTCCGACGATGCGTGCCAGCTCCTCGTCCTCCCATCCGTGGGGAATGGTGTAGCCTCCCCGCCTGCCCTGGTACTCGTTGACGAGGGGCTCCTCCCAGCGCGCCTGCCTCCACTCCTTTCCAGCCATGGCCTAGCCACCTCTCTCGGTAATCTTCAGAGCCTCGGCAACGGCGGAGGCCAGTGAGTCTATGTCCCTCTTGCTGTGTAGCTCGGTTACGCAGAAGAGCGCGAGCCGCGGGTCCATCCCGTAGCGCTCCAGGGCGAGGCCGCCCATTATGCCGCGGCGCTTCAGCTCCTCGTGGACGCGGCGGTAGGGGGCCGGGAACCTGGCGGTGAACTCCTTAAAGAACTCGCCGCTGAAGATGGGCGCCTCTACGCCTTCCTCGCTCAGCCTTCGTGCCGCGTAGTGGCTCCGGAGCCATATGCTTCTCGCAAGCTCCCGGAGCCCCTCGCCCCCGAGGAACGAGAGATACGCGGCAGCCGCTATCGCCATCAAGGCCTCGTTGGTGGTTATGTTCGAGGTGGCCTTCTCCCGCCTAATGTGTTGCTCTCTCGCCTGGAGAATCATTGTGAAGGCCCTTCTTCCTTCCGCGTCCCGCGTCATGCCTATCAGGCGGCCGGGGAGCTGGCGGAGGAGCCTCCGGTCCCAGCGGACAGCGAAGACCCCGAGGCCGGGGCCGCCGTAGTTTAGGCCGAGGCCCAGGGGCTGGCCCTCAGCAACCGCTATGTCGGCCCCGAGCCTCCCCGGTGGCTTGACAAGGCCGAGGCTGAGCGGCTCAAACACCTGGACGAGGAGCGCCCCATGCTTGTGGGCAGTATCGGCGGCGGCCTCCACGTCCTCGAAGACTCCGTAGAAGTTCGGAGACGATACTATCACAGCTGCAGTGTTCCCGTCGACTAGGCTGCTGAGGGCCTCGGTGCTCGTCACGCCGCTCTCAACATCAATGTCGGCTACGCGTATCTCGGCGCCCTTGCCCTGCAGCCAGGTACGGAGAACCTCAAGGTACTCCGGGTGGAGGCCGCCGGAGACCACCACCTTCCTCCGCCTAGTAACCCTCATAGCCATCAAGGCCGCCTCGGCTGTGGCGGTGCTGCCGTCGTACATTGATGCATTCACTACCTCCAGCTCGGTGAGGTCGGCTATCAAGCTCTGGTATTCGAAGAGGGCCTGGAGAAGCCCCTGGTTGATCTCCGCCTGGTAGGGCGTGTAGGCGGTGAGGAACTCGCCGCGCTCAACAATGTAGCGTACAGCCGCGGGGACATGGTGCGGGCACCAACCACCCCCGGTGAAGGGCGGAGGCGCGCGGTACACCGTGTTCCTCGACAAGACTTCGTCGAGTACCCTCCGAACCTCCTCCTCGCTCAGCGGCCTCCCATACCCGACGCGGGGCGGCTCGGGGAGAATGAGTTCACGGGGAACATCGCTGTATAGCTCCATCACGTCCGAGACGCCGATGCGCTCCAGCATCTCCTTTCTACGCGTTACGCCCGGCACCCAGCGCGATAAGTAGCCCCATGGCTCCATGCCAGGACGCCCAGGGGCGGAGGACAGCCACGGTTAGCCCCTTTTAGGAGAGGGGGCTCGGCTACCCCAGGGTGTAGCTGCATCACGCCCGCGTCAGCAGGCATGACTATCCTCACGGCCCCCTTGTGAATCGTCTGCGCAGTCCCGGCGTCCCTCTAACTGCTATTCTTCCCCCCTTGCCCCGCTGCGCGTGGGCTGGTTGAGCAGAAGTGGCGGGCTTGGAGGGAGTGGGCGGGGAGGTTGAAGGCCCGCAGCGTGGAGCCGCCGCCGGGATTTGAACCCGGGACCCCCGGCTCCCTCGGAACCCGCGGACACCGGCGCGGTGTGCTTACGAGGCCGGTGCTCTGCCCGCTGAGCTACGGCGGCACACTCCATGAAGGTGGCCCTCACCTGCTTGCAGGCTTATAGGGTTTCCTCCCCACCCCGGGAAGGGTAGTGGAGGCGCCGATGAGGTTACACGCAGGCCTAGTAGCATCCCCGAGGAGGCGCCGCTCATGGCGCCGAGGGGAGGATGCTAGGGCCCGTCCACGGCCGAGGCGCCGCCGTCACGCGTTCCCACGGCTTCCCGCAGAGTCGCGTTGAAGGAATGGGCGTCGGCGCTCAGCCATGCTCCTCAACGCCCCGCGGCCCCGTCTCCACACCCCTCCTTACGACGCGGATCCGCGTAGGACGCCCTCCTCAACGCCCCTCCCAATACCGGGAGGGGCATGCGGATCCACCGGGGGTTCCTCTTCACCTCCCTCCTCGGAGGGGCTTCTCGGCGGGGCTGCGGGGGCTCGGCCCGGCTCTGATCCTCATCCGCGCCTGGGCGGGGCCTCCCGAGATGGGGTGTATCCGGTCCTGGGGTCCCTGCTCGTGCTCCTGCTTCCTTTTCCCTCTTGGTGCCGTTATTCCCTTAACCCCTTTCCGGGCTTAGCGAGCCTACACCCTCTTGGGCGGGTATGGCTTTGATGGGTACTGGTAACGAGCGCATGATGATGTTGCTGGGCCAGTTGTTTATGGTTGTGTTGGCGCTTGTCCTAGCGGTGGCTCCTCGCCTCTATCTCGTAGCAATTATAGCATATTTTGCATTAATTTTCGGTATAAGCTTCCATAAATCCAGGAGAGCGGGTGGAGCCAGGGTCACTAGGGAGGAGATTGAGCGTGCAAGGACGCTTCTGAAGGAAGATAAGTCGTTTGAGCTTGCTTTGAACGACGAGGAGTACGTGAATGCGATGTCTAGGCAGGCTAAGGCGATGCTTGTACCTCTTCTCCTCCTCCCAATCTACATAGTAATCTTCCGCGAAGCTGCGGTGCTGCAGCCAAGTGTCTCAGAGCTGCTGAGTAAACATCTGGGCATAAGCGATGAACGCGTAGCCGCCTTCATAGTGTGGCTCATAGTGTTTGAGGTGCTCTTCCTCCTCAACCAGGCTGTGAGGCTCTTCACGACGGGCAGGGGCCAGCAGCTTGCCCCAATGGTGCCGGCGGGGTTCAAGATAACCGATAAAGGCATAGTGATTAAGGGTGGTCTTGGCCAGGTGATAGGGTTCCCGCTGCCCGAGGGCACTGAGGTTAGATTGAACGAGCAGGCCGGCTACGTCGAGATTAGGCTTCCGAGGTCGTCTCAGCCCCTGCGGCTCTATACGCGCAAGGCTAGGCGGCTCTACGACATAATCGTCCGGTATGGGCTTCGGGGCAGGGAGACCGGCAGCAAGGAAAAGGAGGAGGAACGGAACCAGGGTTAGGCTAGATCTTCTGCTCGAGCACCATGCGGTACTCTGTCTCGTCTATGTCTGAGCCGCGGCGGAGCAGGTCCAGCATGGCCTCTATGCGTTCCTGCTCCTTCCTCCACTCGCCTGGGCAGCCTTCTCCGAGTATGATGGGCTTGTCTAGCCTTGATAGGAGGACTACGCGGCTCTCGACCTGCTGTGATAGTATATTGTAGCCGGTCATCTCTGCGAATTTCCTAGCGAAGTCGAGCACCTCTAGGTGCTTCAGCATGTCGTTCCTGCTTAGCCTGTGCCTGGCTGCGCCGACGTGCATGTAGGACTTGAACTCTATGTAGGTGGGCTGAGCCACCTCGACCATCTTGGCCCAGGCTTTCAGCGCCTCTTCGTGCATGTTGAAGCTCCTTACTAGGGTGAAGCGTATCACTGTTGGGCTTGAGAAGCTTGGCAGCATCTCGAGCGTCTCGAGTGTTAGCTCCCATGCCCGGGGGACGAGTGGGCGTGTGAAGTAGTTGTAGCTCTTCTTGTCCCAGGCCTCAATGCTTATGTAGAGCTGTGAGGGCTCCTCTTCTAGGTTCGCGAGCACGTCGGGCCTAACGCCGCGTGTTACGAGGAAGGTTGTCATGCCGCGCTTGTGGTACTCCTGTATCAGCTCGCCTAGGCGGGGGTAGAGGGTTGGCTCGCCTGTGAGGCTTATGGCTACGTGCTTGGGGTTCATTGCCTCCTCTAGTAGCTTCTTGTCTGCACGTGGGTGGCCCCAGTAGCCCATGAGGCTCTCTCGGTGGGCCTCTATGCTGCCCTCTGCTATCAGCTCTGGGTCGTCTACCCAGGGTATCTTTGTGTCATCCCATTTCAGCTGGTCGGTTGGCCTTAGCCTCCAGCAGTGGAGGCAGGCATTCCAGCACCAGAGGGCTGATGGGCTCATCTGGACGTCGCGGTGGCTCGCTATGCCGTAGAACTTACACTTGTAGCAGAACCTCCTCTCAACAATGGCTGCATGGGTCCAGTGGCACTTCTTGACGACACTGTGCCTGCCGACGATTATGTAGCCCTGCTTCTGGAGTATCTTGTAGAGCGTGCGATAGGGCTCGGGGAAGTCGTCTATGCGGAGCTTCCAGGGCTTCCCGCGTACAGTCCTAGGCTTGAAGTCTAGCGTTGCCACTACTAGGCGCACCCCGGGCTTGGCGTAGGGGGCGACGCGTACCCGCGTTAATTAAGCCAGCGCGTTACGCGTCCCCGGAGCCTCCTGGGTGGCGCTGGCCTGGAGGAGCTGCGTGGCTGCTTTGAGGGGCTCCGGGCTCCCCGGGGGCGGCGCTGGCTTGTCTACCTCCTGTTATCCCTCGTCCCGCCGGGCTACACGGTCACCTATGGCGTGCTCGCCGGGTTAACGGGTACCTCGCCTAGGGCTGTGGGTGTGTACATGAGGACGAATAAGTGCCTCATAGTGGTGCCGTGTCACCGTGTCGTGTCGGCCAAGGGGCTTGGGGGCTTCTCGAGGGGGCTCGTGTTCAAGGAGAAGCTTCTCCGGCTCGAGGGCGCCCTGGGCGATGAAGGGCTGAGGGTTATACGGAGTATTGAAGAGTTTTGGAGGGTCGTTGAGGAGAGTGGTGCGGCGATAGGCGGTGATGAGGACCTTTGGGGATGAGGCCGCTGTGCCTCTAGTGGCCGGTGACTGGTTGTGCGGAGCACTGAGCCTTGTGTGACGGCTTTGCGGGGAGGGTCAGCCCTGGCCACTTGCTTCATCCCGAGGGTCTTCCTAGGGTGTGTAGACATCATCCCCGTGTAACTGATGGTGCGTTAGACTTATTAGGGGTTTGCTGCGGGTGATGGTTCATGGACGTGCTGTGGCGGGGTAGCATAGCGGGGTAGGGTAGCCTGGTAGCCCGCGGGGCTCATAACCCCGAGGTCGGTGGTTCAACTCCACCCCCCGCTACCACCTACCCGCCAACCGCCCCGCGAGGGGCGGCCCCGCCGCCACTTCTCCGCCCTCTTCAAGCCCTGGGATAGGGGATTCTGTTCCTGAAGCCCTGCTTCCCGGGTTCGTCGTGTCCTCTCTCCCGGCGGCTTGTCTAGGGTGGCGTGTCTGGAACAGTTACGGCCCACAGCCTCCGTGGAGTCACTTTGCTTGTTCTCGGCTGGGCCGTTGCCGGTTTGCTGTACTGGGTTGTCCTTCCCTTTACTCCGCTCTGTGCAGCAAGGAGCTATGATGTATGTATCCGGAGGCTCGGCCTGGGCTCTTCCCAGGGAAGGTGCTGCAGCGGCGAGATAATCGCGTCTGCACGTTGCCCGGGGTTGAGCAGTGTAAGGGTTACTCGGAGAGGTCTCCGGGGTTTCTGTATTGAGGTCTCCTGCCCCGCTGGGGTCAGGTGTGCCCGGGTGGGGCCTTGTAGGAGGCCCGAGGTCCTCTACTGTGGTCACTGCATCGTTGTTGCTGACTGCGATGGGGAAGTCCATGTTGTTGACGTCTTGGAGGGGGGCCTGGGTCCCCGGTTCCCCTGGGACTGTGGTGATGGTCTTCGTGTCGTTAACACTGTGGAGGGAGGGCGTGGGTGTGTTGCTCTGCCCAGGCTCCGGGATGCCCTGGAGCTTCTCCGCCGTCTATGCGGTCTCGTAGCCGCCGAGCCTATAGATATCGTCTACCCTTACCTAGTTGTACGCCTAGCCTCGTCCTCGGGCCTCACCTACTACATGGGTGCGGTGCTGAGTCCTCTCGAGGCTCCATTGGCCGGCCTCTCCGCTGCCTGCCCTCTGGCCTCCCTGCAACCCATTATAGGACATGGAGTAGTACCTGAGGGCGGTGGCGTGGACGCTGCGGAAGGTGTTGAAGTTGTTATAGAGGAGGCCCGTGTTGTCGGCGTGGGTGGCGCTCCCCGGCTCCTGGGCATACTCAGGCTTCGCGGCATCATCCCCTATCCCTGGCGGCTCAGCTGTCAGGGTGGTTGTTTCGGCGGTTTCTTGGATGATTGGGGTCGCCTAGTGCTTAGCTTCGGGCCAGAGGGTGGCTTCATGCAGCTCATGTATCGGGGGGAGCCCGTGGAGGCCCGTGTCGCCCTGGCCTGCACGAGGGGACGGCTAGGTGTACACGCCACGGGCCATGTCCTCGTATCGGTTGAGCCTGCCGCGGAGGAGGGCTGTATACCGCTCGTCGTTATTAGCCACGGAGCGGGGCTAGTAGACAGCATTGAAGGCATAGTTGTGCTCCGCTTAACGGGGTCGTGGAGACCCCTATGGCCCCCAGGGCTCCGCCTCCACGTGGAGGGCATCGAGGGGTTAGAGGCCTGGCTCGGCCCCCGGGGCCTCAGTCTACGGTGTAGGGGCGGCTACTGTGTAGCAGCCTGCGGCGACTGGGGCGCGGCCGGCGCGGAGCTGTATGTGCCCCTCGGCAGTGCCTTTCAGGGTTGCCGTGTCCTCGTCTGCGGTCCCGGGGGCTGCAGGGGGGCGAGGATAAAGCCGGAGGAGACGGTGGCGGCGGCTGCGCGTCTAGCTGTGCTGCTCGCCTCCGAGGTCTCTGAGCTGGCTGAGGACGTAGCGCCGAATATCCTCGACACCAGGAAGCTCCTCGACTATGCGTCCATCCTCGATGTACTTCCTTAGCAGCGGCTCCGGGTTCTCGCAGTCCCTGGGCGGCGGCGCGCCCCAGGGAACCACGACGTGGCGGAGGGGCTTGCCGCAGCGGTATAGCTGCTTGAAGCCAGGCAGCTTGCCCCTCTTCGTCAACGGTTTCCAGCCGTCACCCTTATTGACCTCCACTATATCCATGCTTATGTCAACGGAGGGCGGGAAAGCTATCGAGGTGCCTACCCCGAAGCCGTCGGCCACGTCACGCAGCTCCGCCACCTGCTCCTCGTCGAGGCCGCCGCTCACGATTATCTTTACATGCCGGTAGCCGTGTAGATCGAGCGTCCACCTAACCTCCTCAACTATATGCCTCATGTTGCCCCTCCTGCTGCCGGGCGTGTCGAGCCTAACGCCCGCCAGCTTCTCCTTCAGAGTCTCGGCTGCCAGCAGGGCCTCATACCTCTCGTCATAAAACGTGTCAACTAGCATAATTCTCGGTACATCGGGCTCAACAACCTCGTCGAATGCGCGCCAGGCCTCCCTGGGGTCACCGAACACGATCACCAGCGCATGGGGCATCGTGCCAACGGGCTTCAATCCCAGGAAGTCGGGGGCCTCGGTGCCCGACACCCCGTCCGCGCCACCTATGTAGGCAGCCCGGTCAGCCATCGGTGCGAGCGCAGGGTGAAGGCTCCGGAGCCCGAAGAACAACACAGTCTTATCGCCAGCAGCCAGCCTTATCCGAGCAGCCTTAGTCGCAATGCTGCTCTCATGGCGGAGAACCCCGAGGAGCGCTGTCTCAAGCTCGGCGAATTCACAGTAAGGCCCCTCTACAACCATTAATGGCTCACGCCTACGGAACAACGTGCCCTCGGGGATAGCGTAGACGGTTACCCGCCGCCCCTCAAGTATCGCGAGAGCCTCCTCAAGCCCCGCGAAGACGGCCCACTCATAGCCCCTAGGGAGGCTGTAGGCGTGAAACTCTGCCCTAACCAGTGTATCGCACAGACCCTTCGCCTCGAGGATCCTCCTCGTGCGCCGGAAGTATATATCAGTCACATACCCCTTCTTCACATCCTCGGCCGAGACGACGTAGATGCGCGGCCTCTCCAACCCCCAGCCGCCCCTCACGCCCCAGGCCCC
>JALUFI010000266.1 GCA_027043685.1 Pyrodictiaceae archaeon | reverse complement strand
TCGCGGAGAGGCTTTGGAAGAGGATAGAGATTATCGGGGATATCGCGGTCATACGTGTCCCCTTCGGGTTCCGGCCGGAGGAGCTGCGGCCTCTAGCGGAGGCGCTGCTCCGGAGGCTCCCCTATGTCAGGAGCGTCTGGGCTGCCTCGAGCCCCGTGGAGGGGGAGTACCGTCTCCGGGGCTTCACCCACCTCGCCGGCGAGCCGAGGAGCGAGACACTGTACCGTGAGCATGGCTGCGTGTTCCGCGTGGATATACGCCGCGTCTACATCTCGCCGAGGCTTAGCCACGAGCACCGCAGGGTCGCGGAGCTCGTCCGCCCGGGGGAGACAGTGATAAACATGTACGCGGGGGCGGGGCTCTTCTCTATAATCATGGCGAGGCTCTCCAGGCCCCGCAGGGTCTACAGCATAGACATCAACCCGGACGCCTACCGCTACATGGTTGAGAACGTTAGGCTCAACAAGGTCGAGGACATAGTTGTCCCCATTCTCGGCGACGCGGCCAGGGTTGTGCCGGAGAGGCTCCGGGGTACCGCCGACAGGATACTCATGCCCCTACCCGAGCTAGCCCTTGAGCACCTCCCCGCCGCGCTCCAGGGCCTACGGGAGGGGAGGGGCGTGCTCCACGTCTACCTCCACGTCGAGACGCCCCGGGGCGTGGAGCCGCGGAGGGAGGCGTGGGAGAGGCTCCGGAGCCGCCTCGAGGAGCTGGGCGCGAGGGCGAGGCTGCTCGGCGCCAGGGTGGTGCGCACCGTGGGGCCCAGGAGGGCCCAGGTGGTTGTCGACGCCGAGGTTGAGGCGAGGGCCTAGCCCTGGGGGCCGCGGAGCCTCCTCCGGGGCGAGGCTATCTTCTTCGCCGCGAACTCCAGCACCGCCTTGACCTCGTCCCTGCTATCCTTGTCGACACCCATGACGGTGACTGTCTTCACGTAGCCGTCGTCGCTGTCCACGCTGTACTCGAGGCCCTCGTACTCCTCCTGCAGCCTCTCGAGAGCGGTAAGCATGTACTTGACGTAGGGGTGGCTCTCCGGCACCGGGGTGTAGAAGACGAGCGTCAGCGTATCATTGCCCTCCACCAGGCGGGCGACGAGCCTCCCGTCCGGCGACCGGTACTCGGTGCCCCGTCCCCCGGCGAGCCCAGCCGCCCTCGCCGCGCTGCACTCCTCCAGGGCCTCGAGGAGGGAGCGGTAGAGCTGGAGCCTCCTCTCCAGCTCCTCTATCTCCTTTGCAAGCAGTTCCCTCAGCTCGTCGAGGCCCAGGCGCTCCCCTCCACCCCTCCTACCCGGGCCCCGGCCAGCATCGGGCAACGGGGACAAAGCCACCTCTCCACCAGCCGTCTCGGCGCCTCCGGAGGCACCTGGTCCGGGTAACCGTCTTGGACGGGCCGAGGCTCTATAACCGCTAAGAGCCCCTGCGGCTGGGCGCCGCCACGGAGGAGGCTAGGGAGGCCTTGCCCGCTAGCCGTCGACGCGTGTTCCTAGGGGCGGTGGCCGCGCTTCTCGCGCTCCTCGCAGCGGCTCAGCCAGTCCTCGCCGCGGCCACCGGGGGCTGGATGAGCGCCAGGCTCCCGTTGCTCGCCGTGAAGCTGGGCAAGGGCGGGGAGGAGCGTGGCCTCGTGATCTACGCCAATGTCTCCGTGGGCCCCGGGGCCGGCGAGGTGAGCGTGCTCCCCGTGGGGCTCGTGGATGAGTCAACCGTGCTCTCCACTAGGCTGGCCTTCCTCCTCGCCTCTCTCCTCGACCACCGCGACCCCTACACTCACTCCGCCGTGGTGCGCTTCGAGACCAGCAGCGAGGTTGGCGGCCCAAGCGCGAGCGGCTTCATAGCCGCAGCGTTCTACCTGTTGATGCGCGGCGTGGTACCCGACACCAGGGACTACACGATGACCGGCATGGTGTCCCCCGGTGGCCTCGTCCTCTCAGTAGCGGGGGTCGTGGCTAAGACCAGGGCGGCCCTCAGCAAGGGTATAGAGAACGTGCTCGTCCCGCCCCCCGACGCCGGCGCCGTCGCCAGGGCCGGGGGGCACCCCGTCACCGTCTGCAGCGTGGAGGACGCCGCGGCGGTGCTCAGCGGCGCACGGGGGGCGGCCGCGCCTAGCGTCAACGAGACCAGGCTGCTGGCCGCCGTGCCCCTGCCCAGCGTCTTCGGGAGGGACGCGGAGCGCTTCATCAACTACACCGAGAAGCTCATGGACCTCCTCCCCGCGAAGACGAGGAGCCTCGAGGAGAAGCTGCTCGGGCTCGCCAGGGAGGCCCTCCGCCGCGGCGACTACTACTCCGCTGCTAGCATAGCCTTCACGGCCCTCCTCCGGGCAGCCAACGCCACCATAGCCCTCCACGGGCTAG